>JAWOEG010000089.1:0-5884 GCA_046482875.1 Eubacteriales bacterium
GCATTAGAATGTTTAAACAGAGGAAGTAAAGCAATGACAAGCGTAGGTAGAAATAGAGCAAGACAATTAGCAAAAGGAGAAAGTTTAAGCAAGAAAGACTTAAAAGACATATCTTCATTTAGGAGGCATTATAAAAATGCAAAATATAAAGGAGACATTTGTGAAGACAGAGGAGCAGTTGCTTGGATGGGTTGGGGATACGGATTCAATAAAGGTAAGCCAACAAAAAGATTTGCTAAATGGGCAGAGAGGAAATTAAAATGAAAATTAAAACTTATTTAATCGTTGGAGGAGCACATTTAGTTATGGCAAATTTTATGATTATGATGGGGTGGGATAAAAAATGAATAAAAAACTATTACTAACTTTCATGCTAAGTCTATTTTTACTTAGCTTTGCAAGTGCAGCTAAAATTGATTACTCTCCAAATGATAAAGGGGTTAAGGATATGAAAGTAGACATTAGCGATGATACTTTCTTTGGATTAATTAAAACCAAAAAAATGGGAACTATGGAATTAAAATCACATAAAAGCCCCACAGATATAAAAACAGTTGGGACAGGTTGGCAAGTAACAATGATTTATGAAACTAACTTCGGACAAGCACATAAAGGAGCATTAGGGGATATTAGTTTTATTGATTTAGATACAGGAAAAGAAGTAGATAAAAAATATAAAATTGTATATTTAGACGGACAATTAAAAGAGAGAGAGGTATGTGTTAAATATGAAAATCCAAATTTAGAAGAATCAAGAAACACAAAGATGACAGAAGAAGAAATTGAAGAATACATTTTAAATTATCAAGGAGATTGTCTTGAATATGGAAAAGAAACTTATGGGGATGGAGAATGGAAAGAATATAACTCAAAGGATATACCAAAAGGAAAAATAATTCTTGGTCTAATGGTAAACAATAAAATAGGAGAAAAGATTGATGGTATTTGGGAAGTTGAAAATAAAAAGATAGAAAAACATGCAGCTTGGGATGTTATTGAAACATTAACAGATGCAACAGGCATCATTCGCTCAGTTAATTTCAATCATGATGGTTCTCTATTAGCAACTGGCTCACATGATGATAAGGTTCGTATCTACGACACTTCCACGTGGACTCGTCAAGAAATATTAACAGATGCAACAAGCTCCATTCTCTCAGTCAATTTCAATCATGATGGTTCTCTATTAGCAACTGGCTCAAATGATGATAATGTTCGTATCTACGACACTTCCACGTGGACTCGTCAAGAAATATTAACAGATGCAACAAGCGCCATTTACTCAGTTAATTTCAATCATGATGGTTCTCTATTAGCAACTGGTTCAAGTAATAAGAAGGTTTACATTTATGATGCAAGTTATATTCCAAAAGGAGTAACACTCTTGTCTCCTCATGATGCTTTTATGAGTGGAACAGAACCAGTTGATTTCAGTGCAAATGTAACTGGCTTTGATGGAACAGTAGAAAATGTTTCTTTAGTAATCAATGATACAATTGAGCAAACAAACACAAGTGGAGCAGATGGAGTTTACAACTTTACAGAAACATTAAGTGATGGATTTCATGAATGGAGAGTTATTGCTTATAATAATGATAATGAGATATTTTACTCTGATACAAATAGAACTTTAACAGTAGATAGCACATTACCAATATTAGATGCCTTTCTCAACACTTCAACAATCTATAACTACGGAGATATAACAGGTTTAAACTATACAATAACAGACGACAATTTAGATACTTGTTGGTATGAATACAATTCAACTAATATAACTTTCTCTTGCACAAGTGAAGTTAATGGATTAGAAGGAATCACAACAGTAGAAGGAGAAACAAACATAACAGTTTACGCAAACGATACAGCAGGGAATGAAAATTATGAACATTTAAGTTTTGTTTATGAAAGTATCCCTCCTATAATAAGTATCTCAAGCCCAATAAGTTCTTATGATTATTTAGCTGTCGGACAAGAAATAGACTTAAGATTTACAGCAAACGACACAAATTTAGATAGCTGTTGGTATAACTACAACGGAACAAACCAAGCAGTAAGTTGTTCAAATGGAGCTCTCGCAGAAACAAACTTCACATTAGAAGAAGGAAATAATAATATAACAGTTTATTCAAATGACACAGTAGGAAATGAAAATAGTGAAACTACAAGTTGGAATTATAAAATATTTGAAAACTCAAGAACTCACAATCTAACTTCATACGAAACAGCCAGTGAAAGATTTAATATAAATGTAGCAGCAAACGATTCATTAACAGATGTGAATTTAGTTTACAACGGGACAGAATATGAAACAACTAAATCAGGGAATATATATACCAAAATATTAGATATACCAGTTAGCCAGATTGGAAACAATTCAGTTAAATGGAAATTCACTTATGCAGGAGAAGATATAACTTCAAGAACAACATATCAAACAATAGAAGAAACAATTTTTACAGAATGCAATGGAACATACGATAACAATTATTTGACTTTAAAATTCAAAGATGAAGCAGCGTTAAGTTTTATAAACGCATCAATACCATTCTCAAGTTTCAAATATTATTTAGGTAGTGGCTCACAATACAAAACTTATACTTACACAGACACAAGTCTAAACCCAGAATATAATTTCTGTGCATATCCAAATAGAACTTTAAATGTAAATCCTTATGTTCAATACAAGCAAGGAACAGAATCCCCACAAAGAATTTGGGATGCAGATGTAAGTGAATACAATTCAACTGTAACAGAAAAAATACTTTACCTATTAAATTCACTAGATGGTATCTATGTAACATTCCAAGTAATTAATTCAATAGAGCAAGGAGTAGATGGAGTAAGTGTAATAGGAACAAGAACTATTGAAGGAGAAACTGTAATAGTAGCAGACGGAGAAACAGGAGCAGGAGGAGGAATAACTTTTTGGCTAAACACAGACTTTATTCACAATTTCAAATTTACAAAAGAAGGATATGAAGATTACATAATCGACATAACTCCAACACAGGCAACTTACACAGTAACCTTAGGAGGAGAACAAGAAGAAAAGGAAGACTATCTGACAGGAATTTCAATAAATGTAAACCCAACTGGAGAATTTCTAAAAAAGAATGAAGTTTACAATTTTTTATACAACATAGAAGCACAAAATTCAAACTTAGAATCATACGGATTCACATTAAAAGCAGACTCATCAGAGATAGAAACCCAATCAGGAACAAACCCGTCAGGAGAAGAATTAAATTATGTATACAATGTTTCAAGTGCAAATAGAATAACAATGGAATATTACTATGTAATAAACGGAACAACTAGAAGTTATACTTACTCATGGAACACTTACCAACCAAATGATTTCAGCATAAAACATTTTTTAGATAACTTAGTGTCAAAAATAGACAACAATTTATTTGGAATATCTGGAGACGACAATGGAGTGTTTGCAAAATCACTTTTAAGTTTATTAATATTAATAGTGGGAGCAGGATTAATAAGTTCAAGATATGGATTAGCAAGTGAACAAGCAGTAAGTGGAATTTTATTCGGAATGATTTTATTCTTAAATACAATAAATTTCTTCCCCACTTTACCAGAAAGTTTTCCAATACAAGTGGACTTAGGAACAACCATAATATTTATATCTGCTACTTGGTTAGTAATTTCGATATTCAAGGAGGAATCAAGATGAAATTTTTTAACTTAGTAATAATGATTACAGGAGTTCTAGTATTATTAAACTTTGCAGGATTCAATACTCCAGTATCAGGAGGAATATTAAGCGTAACAGGATTAATAGATGCAGAAAATCAAGTAACTCCAGAAAATTTTAAAGACTCAGACTTGTATTCAGGCAATAGTCAAGGAATGCCAGGATTAAAATACATATTTACAATTTTTGCAGGAGCAGGGTTAGTTTTAGGAGCATTCGGTAGAGCCCCAGATATTAGATATATTACAGCAGGATTTGTATGGTTAATAGTTGGATACTTAACATCAGATGTAATTTCTTTATTAGGATTTGTAAGTGGCTTTGAAGATTGGATGAAATATCTATTAACATTAATAATAGTAGGTCTACTATCTGCACTATACATCTCAGCTTTATCATACTGGCAAGGGAGTGATGGATAATGGGAGAATATATTAATCCTTTAGATTTAAAGAAGATATACTTAGATTATTTCTTGGGAAGCCCAGAGTTATTAGTGTTTGCATTATTAATATTGGTATCATACGCTAGTGCATACTTCCAACTAACAAATAAAAACTTTGGATTTGTATTAATAATAGCATCTTTATTGTTTACTCTTTACTTGGGGATAGCATACTACTTTTTTATAATTGTAATTATAGGATTCTTAGTTCATAAAGGATTTGCAAGGTTTATTGCATAGGTCAAGTATTTAAATAAAAAGACCTTATGTAAAGTATGGGATTTAAAGAAGTAATTCAAAACATAAAAGATAGGAAAGAGCAAAAAAAACAAGCCTTTAGACAAATGCAGCAACAAGATAGGCTTCAAAATATGTTAGAAGAAAGAAAAAAATCATCAAACCAAAGAGAACTGGAAAGATATATTAAAGAAGACCAAGAAAAAGAAATAAAAGAGCAATTAGAATATATGAGAAAAAAAAGAGACCAAGATATTAAATTCGGACACAACCCATTAAACACGCCCAACATAACCAAGTCTGCACAATGGGAAGTATTAAGAGAAAAGAACATGTTCAAAGGAAGAGGAAACATGTTTGTAAATCAACCAACAATCTACAAATCAAATAAGAATCTATTGAAAAATAATAGGAGGATGTTCAAATTATAATGGTAGATTATTTAAGACCAACCCCAAAAAGCATAATCTTAGAAATAGCTTCAAAGAAAGGACAAGTAGTTTATGGGCAACAATCAATAAACCAGCAACTACCTCCATACCTAAGAAGAGAAACTAAAGACTACGACATACTAACAAAAAAGCCAAAGCAAGAAGCAGACATGTTAGCATATAGACTAAACAGAATATACGGAAATAAATATAAAGTAAAACCAGCAAAACACAGAGGAACATATAAAGTAAAAGATATTGACACAGGAGAAACAATAGCAGACTACACATCTCCAAGAAGACCTCCAAAGAGTAAAAATTTATTAGGAGTAAAATATGCAGACACAGATTACGCAAAAAGAAAGATTAAAAAAATACTCAAAGACGACAAATCAAAGTATCGATGGGAAAAAGATAAGGATGTCCTAGAGAGAATAAAAAAGGTGGAAAAGAAAATATGGTAAAGAAAAAAAGCAGAACATCAACAAGCAAACCTAAAACTTTTGGTTCTTTAAGAAAGGAATATGAAAAAGCAATGGAAAAGGCAAAGTCGGAAAATAAACAAAAAGAATTAACTAAGAAGTATTCAGAAGATAAGAAAGAACTTACTAAACAAAAATTTTCAGAAGCTGGAAAATCAGCAGGAAGTTTTTTTAAAGGAGCATCAACTCTTTCAAAACCAAAAGCAAAACTCCCCTCTTACTCTGCAAAGAAATTTATAGCAGGTTTAGCAGACCAACAAGAGGGATTAGTATCTCCTTATGATAGAACAAGAGCAAGATACGAGAACCCAGAGGTAGATAATAGAAGTTTATACTTTAGAGATACATTCAAGAAAGAAAAGAAAAAAGCGTTTGGAGGATTCATATAATGCCATACACATTTGATTTTAAACAACTCTATAAAAGGATTAATAGAACTTACTTAGGAAAACCTGTGCCAACAAGATACAAAGACGACTTCGGAAAAATATATAACAAAAAGGAGATATTGCCCTTAACAATTAAGATTGCTAAAACAAGGGGGATACAAATTGACAAATGATATTTATTTTGA
>JAWOEG010000004.1:0-14676 GCA_046482875.1 Eubacteriales bacterium
TTCCCTAATGTCGTACCATATCCTCTTTCTAATGGCTCTACAATTATTTTTCCATAAGTGTTCTCTTCGTTCTTATCTATCATTGTGATGCTAGGTTTTTCAATCTCTATCATCTCAAGAGCCCTCCTTTGTTTGTTTTTTTGTTGAGGATAATTTATACATTACTTAGAATACCACTCAACTATTAAGTGCTCTTCTATCGGCAATTCTATGTCCTCTCTAACTGGCTCTCCAACTATTCTACCAGTCATTTTTTCAACATCTACTTCCATCCATTGTGGTACAGTAGTTTTGTGATTTTCTGCAATATCTTTAAATTTTTCAGAGCTTTTGCTCTTATTTTTCACTTCTATTACATCACCTTTACTAATCTGCATAGATGGTATGTCAGCTTTATGCCCATTTAACAAAAAATGTCCGTGTACTACTAGCTGTCTTGCCTCTGCTCTTGAGCTTGCTAATCCAAGTCTATAAACAACATTGTCTAATCTTGACTCTAATATTTTAAGTAGGTTTTCTCCTGTTACTCCGTGCATACCGTCAGCCATTTCAAAGTAATTTCTAAATTTATTTTCTAATAATCCATAATATCTTTTTACTTTTTGCTTTTCTCTTAACTGGGTAGCGTGGTTAGATAATTTTTTTCTTGATTGTCCGTGCTGTCCTGGTTCATAATTTCTTCTGCTTAAAGCACATTTATCTGTATAGCATCTATCACCTTTAAGATATAGTTTTGTTTTTTCTCTTCTACATAATCTACATACTGATCCTGTATATCTCGCCATATTTACACCTCCTGACTTCTGTTATTAAACTCTTCTTTTCTTTGGTGGTCTACATCCATTATGGGGTATAGGAGTTTCGTCTTTTATAAGACTTACTTCCAAACCTGCTGCTTGAAGTGATCTAATTGCTGATTCCCTTCCAGCTCCTGGTCCTTTTACATATACCTCTACTGTTTTTAATCCATGCTCCATAGCTTTTTTAGCTGCTTCTTCAGCTACTTGTGAAGCTGCAAACGGAGTAGATTTTCTTGATCCTCTAAAGCCTAGTTGTCCAGCACTAGACCATGATATTGCGTTTCCAAAAGGATCAGTAAGTGTAACAATAGTATTGTTAAATGTTGAGTGTATATGAGCCTGTCCTCTTTCTATATTCTTACGTGTCTTCTTTCTTCTGACCCTTGATTTTTTTACGTTTTTCTTAGCCAATTAACTCCCTCCTGACTACTTTATTTTTTTTTGCCTGCTATTCTTTTAGGACCTTTTCTAGTTCTTGAATTATTCTTAGTATTTTGTCCTCTCACAGGTAATCCTCTTTTATGTCTTATCCCTCTGTAGCAGTTGATTTCTTTCAATCTTTTAATATTCATAGTGATCTGTCTTCTAAGATCACCTTCAACTTCTAATTTATCAATTTCTACTCTTAATTTACTTACTTCTTCTTCAGTTAAATCTTTAATTCTAGTATCATATTTAATACCTGAATTGTCTAAAACTTTTTGAGAAGTAGATTTTCCTATACCATATATATATGTTAATCCTATTTCAACTCTTTTATCTCTTGGTAAGTCTACACCAGCAATTCTGGCCATTTACAAATGCACCTCCTGTATTTGTTAATTAATTTTTTTAACCTTGTTTTTGTTTATGTTTAGGATTTTCGCATATTACCATTACTTTACCTTTTCTTTTGATTACTTTACATTTTTCACACATAGGTTTAACTGATGGTCTTACTTTCATCGTAATACCTCCTTACTACTTTTTCCTCCAGGTTATTCTTCCTTTTGATAGGTCGTATGGTGATAATTCCACAGTAACCTTATCTCCTGGTAGAATCCTGATATAATTCATTCTTAGCTTTCCAGAAATATGAGCTAGAATTTCATGCCCATTTTCTAATTCTACTTTAAACATAGCATTTGGAAGAGCTTCTAGTACCGTTCCCTCTAATTCTATTACATCTTTTTTGGACATTCTTGCTCAACCCCCATTCGTATTTTATTACTTTTCATATGGTTCTATCAATTTTTTTACAAAAACATTGGTTAGTTTTATACTGTTTTTTTTCTGTTCTTGAAACTCTTTGAAAGTTCTTTTGTATATTATTAAATGTTTTACCTTCTTTTTTTTAGGATTACTTATTTTTCTAAGTTCTCCATCAACTATATAAACGTACTTATCGTTTATAATTTCTTTGATGATAAATAGTTTGCCTTTGTCTCTACCTGCTTTTGATTTTACAAGCTGACCTATTTGTAAGTCTTCTGTAGTCTCCATTTTATCACCTCTTATAAAGAAGTCAAGATATAGGGTTCACCATCCGTTATTGCTATTGAATGCTCATAATGAGCTGATCGCTTCCTATCTCTTGTTACTACAGTCCAATTATTTTCCAACATTAGAACATGATACTTTCCTTCATTTACCATTGGTTCTATTGCTAAAGTCATTCCTTTTTTAAGTCTTGGACCTTTGCCTGGTTCTCCAAAGTTAGGTATCTGTGGGTCTTCGTGCATATCAATACCAACACCATGTCCCACAAAATCTCTTACTACTGAAAAACCTTCGTCTTCTACACACTTCTGGATTGCATGAGATATATCTGATAATCTGTAACCTTCTTTAGCATAATTCATACCTTCATAAAAACTTTTTCTAGTAACTTCTATTAGTTTTTTAGCATTATCGCTTATTTTACCAACAGGGTAAGTTTTGGCTGTGTCTCCAACATATCCTTTATAAGTCACTCCTATGTCAACACTTATGATGTCTCCTTCTTTAAGCTTGACTTTTCCAGGAATACCATGTACCACTTCCTCATTAATAGAAGCGCATATAGATGCCGGAAATTCCTGATAACCTTTAAATGTTGGTATTGCATTTTTAGATCTAATAAACTTTTCTACTTCTCTATCAAGCTCTTCTGTAGTTAATCCTGATTCTATCATTTCTGAAACAAGCTTGTGAGCTCCAGCAGCAATCTTGCCTGCCTCTTTCATTATCTCTATTTCTCTATTACTTTTAATAATTATCATTTTTTTTGCCTTTTAGATTATTGATTATATCTTCTAGTACTTTGTTTATTTCTTGTTCTCCGTTAATATCTAAAATCAAATCTTTTTTGCCGTAATAATCTATAAGCGGTTGTGTTTGCTCATTATAAACTTTTATTCTCTTTTGTACCGTTTCTTCTTTATCATCATCTCTTTGATAAAGCTCTCCACCACATTTATCGCATATTCCATCTTTTTTCGGTGGATTGAATTTTATATGATATGTAGCTTTACAATCTCTACAAATTCTTCTACCTACAATTCTATCAACTAAAACACCTTCTGATACTTCTATATTTACGGCTTTATTAAGTTTTTGATTCATTTTTTCAAGCTCTTTATCTAATGCTTCGGCCTGCTCTATAGTTCTAGGAAAACCATCAAGTAAAAATCCTTCACTGCAATCTTTCTTTGATAGTCTATCTTTTACTAGCTCTACTACTAATTCATCTGGTACAAGCAGTCCCTTATTCATATATTCTTGAGCTTTTTTTCCTAATTCTGTATTATTTTTAATATTTTCTCTAAATATATCCCCCGTTGAAATATGAGGAATATTAAATTCTTTTTTTATTCCCTCCGCTTGGGTACCTTTGCCAGCCCCAGGAGGTCCTAGTAGTATAAGTCTCATTTGTATCCACCTTTAATTTAAGAAACCCTTATAATGTCTCATTAACATCTGTGATTCTATCTGCTTCATTGTTTCAAGGGCAACACCTACAACTATTAATAATGCTGTTCCACCGAAGTTAAGATTCAAATTTGTAAATGAGAATATTAATGTCGGCATAGTAGCAATAGCTGCTAAAGTTATAGCACCTATTATAGTAATTCTTGTTAAAACCTTATTTAAATATGCTGCAGTTGGTTTACCAGGTCTAATCCCAGGTATAAATCCACCATGTTGTTTTAAGTTGTTTGCATATTCAAAAGGGTTGAATTGTATAGCTGTATAAAAATATGTGAAGAAAATTATTAGTATAATGTTTAGTAATGTGTATATGTAAATTCCAGGATTCCCTGCTACTGATAAGTATTTCTCCACCCAATTTACAAAATCACCTTTAAAGAAAAATGCTAATGTCTGTGGGAAAGCTAACAGTGAAGATGCAAATATTACTGGTATAACACCTGACATTAAGACTTTAAGAGGTATATGAGTATTTTGACCTCCGTACATCTTTCTACCAATTACTCTTTTCGCATATTGCACAGGAATTTTTCTTTCTCCCTGCTGTACAGCTATAACCATTACAACTACAGCTAATGCAAAAATTATGAATGCAATTACTTCAATTATATTTACTTGACCAGCTTGCATTAGTCCTAAAGTTGTTCCAATACCTGCAGGTATTCTTGATACTATTCCTGCAAATATAATTAAAGAAATACCGTTTCCTATTCCTTTATCAGTGATTTCTTCTCCTAACCACATTAGAAATGCTGTTCCTGCAGTCAATGTTAATATTACAGTTATTATTGAGAAAGGAGTTTTACTTATTAATGCGGAGTTGAAAAAACCAACTGCATATGCTGTTCCTTGAATTAATGCTAAAATAACAGTTAGATATCTTGTATACTGTGCTATTTTTTGTTTACCATCTTCTCTTTTAGCTATTTCTTCTAGTTTAGGAATGGCTATTGTAAGCAAGTTCAAGATAATCGACGCTGTAATGTATGGGTATATGTTGAGAGCGAATATTGTGAACTGTTTAAAAGATCCTCCCGACATTAGGTCGAAAAAATCAAGTAATCCTGCATTTCCACCATCAAACATTTGATTTACAACTTCTTTGTTTATTCCAGGAACCGGTATAGACGATCCTAATCTGTATACTACTATCATCATTAATGTAAAAAGTATCCTTTTCTTAAGATCTGGTATTTTCCATGCATTTTTTAAGGTCTCTATCAATTAGATCACCTCAGCCTTTCCGCCTACAGCTTCGATTTTTTCTTTTGCAGTTTTACTAAACTTATGAGCTTTAACTGTAAGTTTTTTATTTAATTCGCCTTCTCCTAGTATTTTAACTCCGTCTAACTCTTTTCTTATGATTTTGTTTTCTAGTAGCAACTCTACCGTTACTTCTTCATTATCATCAAATTTATTCAATGATTCAAGATTTACAATAGCAAATTCTTTTTGAAAAATATTTGTAAATCCTCTTTTTGGTAATCTTCTGTATAGAGGCATTTGTCCACCTTCAAATCCCGGCTTTGTTCCTCCACCAGAACGCGAATTTTGTCCGTTCATTCCTCTACCAGCTGTAGTTCCCTGTCCAGATCCACTTCCTCTACCAACTCTTTTTCTATTTTTTTTGCTACCTGGACTTGGTTTTAGATTATGAAGTTTCATCTTAGAGCACCTCCTTTAGTCATTTTATTCTACTATTTCTACCATATGATTAACTCTATTAATCATTCCTCTAATTTGAGGAGTATCTTCTTTTTCTACTATTTGTCCAACTTTTTTTAAGCCTAAAGCTTTTATTGTTTCTCTTTGACTTTTAACTTTGCCAATTTCACTTCTTATTTGTTTTATTTTTATTTTAGCCAAGGTCCTTCCTCCTTTACCCTAGAATTTCCTCAACGGTTTTACCTCTAAGTTTAGCTACTTCTTGAGGATTTTTTAGGGATGCCAATGCATCCATAGTAGCATCTACCATATTTTTGGGGTTGTTTGATCCTAGAGATTTTGTTCTAATATCTTTAACGCCTGCTAATTCCAATACGGCACGCACAGGTCCACCAGCAATTACTCCAGTACCTGGGGCTGCAGGTTTAACTAATACTCTGCCTGCTCCATACTCTCCTACTATTTGATGAGTAATTGTAGTTCCATCTAAAGGTACTTTTATTAATCTTTTTTTCGCATCATCTATAGCTTTTCTAATAGCGTCTGGAATTTCTATAGCTTTTGCCATACCTACTCCAACGTGACCATTTTCGTCACCAACCACTACTAATACGCTAAATCTAAAATTTCTTCCACCTTTTACAACTTTAGTTACTCGGCTTATATTTATTACTTCTTCTTTTAAGTCTAATTGACTTGCATCAATACGTCCACGTTTCATACATTACCTCCTTTTCTAGAATTTTAATCCGTTTTCTCTAGCTCCTTCAGCTAATGCTTTAACTCTACCATGATATAGATATCCACCTCTATCGAAAACTACTTTTTTGACTCCAGCTTCTTTAGCTTTTTCAGCGATATCTTTTCCTACTATTTCTGCAGCTTCTTTTTTAGTTAATCCTTCTAATTTATCTGCTATTGTTTTATCTAAAGTAGATGATGATACGATTGTATTCATTTGAGTATCATCGATTAATTGAGCATATATATGTTTTGAACTTCTAAAAACATTCAGCCTTGGTCTTTCAGGAGTTCCTTGGATACTATTTCTAATAACTCTATGTCTTTTTTTTCTACTTTTATTTCTATTGTATTTCTTAATCACCAACAATCACTCCTTTCCTATTAACCAGCAGTCTTACCAGCTTTTCTTCGAATTTGTTCGCCTTCATATTTTATTCCTTTGCCCTTGTAAGGTTCAGGTTTTCTCCAGTCTCTTATAACTGCTGCATAGTTTCCTACTTTTTGTTTGTCTATCCCTGTAATTTTAATAATATTTTTTTCAACACTTGTTTCTATTCCATCTGGGTCTTCCATCTCTACAGGATGAGAAAAACCAAGGGTTAATACAAGTTTTTTTCCTTTTTTTTCTGCCTTATATCCTACTCCAACTATTTCTAGTTTTTTTGCGTATCCTTGAGTTACACCTTCAACCATTGAATCGATTAGGGATCTTGTTAATCCGTGTAATGATTTGTGTTGTCTACTATCAGAAGGCCTTTCAACTATTATAGAAGAATCTTCCTGTTTTATAGTAAGTTCTTGGACCATTTTTTTCTTTATAGTACCTTTTGGTCCTTTTATTTCAACTACATTTTCATCTAATAAATTAACTTCTACTCCCTTTGGCAACTCTATAGGTTTTAATCCAATTCTTGACATTTTTGCACCTCCTAAAGTAAATTACCATACGTAGCAGATAACTTCTCCACCAGTACCTTCTTCTCTTGCTTTTCTATCGGTAGCTACACCTTTTGATGTGGACAGTATTGCTATACCTAATCCACCTAATACTTTTGGTATTTCATTGTTTTTCACATAAACTCTTAGTCCAGGCTTAGATATTCTTTTTATACCTGTAATTACTCTTTCTTTATTTTCTGCATATTTAAGCTGCACTCTTATTATACCTTGTTTTCCATCATCTATAACATCATATCCCTTGATATATCCTTCTTCAGTTAAGATATTAGCTATCTCTTTTTTTACATTTGAAGCAGGAATATCAACAGTGCCTTTTTTTACATGATTTCCATTTCTTATTCTTGTTAACATATCAGCAATCGGATCTGTCATTACCATATATGTTACCTCCTTCCATTCTCACATTTTATTACCAGCTTGCTTTACGTACTCCTGGTATTTGACCTTTGTATGCAAGTTCTCTAAAACATATTCTACATATGCCAAATTTTCTTAAATAACCATGAGGTCTGCCGCAAATCTTACATCTTGAATACTCTCTTGTGCTGTATTTCTTCTTTCTTTTTTGCTTATTTATCATTGATTTTTTAGCCAATTTTATTAAACCTCCTTACTTTTTAAAAGGCATTCCCATTAAACCTAATAGCTCTCTTGCCTCTTCATCTGTTTCTGCAGTTGTTGTAAAAACAACATTCATTCCTCTAATTGTTTCTACATCATCATATTTGATTTCTGGGAATATAAGCTGTTCTTTAACTCCTACCGCATAGTTTCCTCTGCCGTCAAAAGCCGTCTTTGATATTCCTCTAAAGTCTCTAACTCTAGGTAAAGCAAGGCTAATAAATTTGTCCATGAAATCGTACATCTTTTCATTTCTTAATACAACCTTACAACCTACCGGCATTCCTTCTCTAATCTTGAAGTTAGAAACTGACTTTTTTGCTTTTGTTATTACTGGCTTTTGTCCAGCAATAATAGTCATCTCTTCAACAGCTTTTTCTAAAGTTTTTATATTATCTTTAGCTTCGCCAACTCCCATATTCAATACTATTTTTTCCACCATTGGAACCTGCATTGGACTTTCATATCCAAATTTTTCCATAAGTGCAGGTATTACTTCACTTTTATATTTTTCTTTTAATCTTGATGCCATCGCTTGTACCTCCCTTCACAGCAATTAATCAAACATTTCTCCGCATTTTTTACATGCTCTTGCTTTACTACCATCATCTAATAATTCAACCTTTGTTCTAACTCCTTTTTTACATTTGCTACAGTAAACCATAACATTTGAAGCATTCACAGGTCCTTCCTGATGGATAATACCAGCTTGCTGCATCTGTTGATTAGCTTTTTTATGCTTAGTAAGCATATTAATTCCTTCTACAAGGACTTTCTCTTCTTTAGGAAAGCATGCTAGAACTTTTCCTGTTTTTCCTATATCTTTTCCTGCTGTAATCACAACTTTATCGCCTTTTTTTACATGCATGTTCTACACCTCCTAATATTACAGTACTTCTGGTGCTAATGAAATTATTTTCATATAATTGCCATCTCTTAGTTCTCTAGTAATAGGACCAAAAATACGAGTTCCTACCGGAGCTTTATCATCTTGAACTATTACAGCTGCGTTTTCATCAAATTTTATATATGTCCCGTCACTTCTTCTAACACCTTTTTTTGTTCTTACTACTACAGCTTTTACTACTTCTCCCTTTTTTACAACTCCACCTGGTGTTGCTTTTTTAACAGAAGCAACCACCGTGTCTCCTATATTTGCATATCTTCTATTAGAGCCTCCAAGAACTCTAATAACTTGTATTACTTTAGCTCCCGAATTGTCTCCTACTTTAAGTTTGGATTCATTCTGAATCATGTGATAACCTCCCTTCACTTACGTAAAGATTATTTTGCTTTTTCTATTATCTCCACAAGTCTCCATCTTTTGTCTTTAGATAAAGGTCTAGTTTCCATTATTTTAACTGTGTCGCCTTCACCACAAACATTGTTTTCGTCATGGACTTTGAATTTTTTAGTTACTTTCACTTGCTTCTTATATAAAGGATGTGAATTAAAGGATTCAACTGTTACAACAGCAGTTTTATCCATTTTATCACTTACTACTTTCCCAATTCTTTGTTTTCTTTGATTTCTCTCCACTTCAATAGTCCTCCTTTCATATAGACTACTTCACTTCTATATTAAGTTCTCTTTCTCTTAATACTGTTTTTACTCTAGCTATATCTTTTTTTACTGTTTTTATCCTTGAAGTATTCTCAAGTTGGCCTGTGGCCAATTGAAATCTTAAATTGAATAATTCCGATTTAAGATCCACTAATACTCCATCAAGTTCATTAACAGTTTTTTCTCTTAATTCCCTAGCTTTCATTAGCTTCACCATCCTTCTCCAACTGCTGTTCAGCTTTTGTAACAAACTTGCAAGGTATTGGTAGCTTATTAGCCGCCAATCTCATTGCTTCTCTTGCTACATCTTCTGGCACACCAGTCATTTCAAACATAATTCTACCTGGTTTCACAACTGCTACCCAGTATTCTGGTGCTCCTTTACCTTTACCCATTCTAGTCTCAGCAGGTTGTTGTGTTACAGGTTTGTCAGGAAATACTTTTATCCATATTTTCCCGCCTCTTTTTATATATCTTGTCATAGCTCTTCTTGCTGCTTCTATTTGATTTGATTTAATCCATGCAGCTTCTAGAGCTTGTAATCCGTATTCACCATAAGTAATTTTTGTTCCTCTGGTAGCAATTCCCTTCATTCTACCTCTTTGAACCTTACGATGCTTTACTCTTTTAGGCATTAACATAATATAACATCCTCCTTTCTGCTGGATTATCTATTATTCCTTCTGTTGTTTCTTCTACCTCTATTACTACTCTTAGTATCAATATTTTTATTAGTATCCTGAGGTCCGATTAATCCTTCTTTTACAGTTAAAATTTCACCTTTACTTATCCAAACTTTTACACCTATTTTTCCATAGGTAGTGTCTGCTTCAGCAAAACCATATTCAATGTTTGCTCTAATTGTTTGTAATGGTATTTTTCCTTCACTATATCCTTCAGTTCTAGCCATGTCCGCTCCATTTAATCTTCCAGCAACCATTGTCTTCATGCCAGTCGCTCCAGCTTTCATAGTTCTCCTTAGTGATTGTTTCATAGCTCTTCTAAAAGATACTCTTCTTTCAATTTGACTTGCTATGTTTTCTGCGGTTAATTGTGCGTCTAATTCAGGTATTTTAACTTCTTCTACATTAACTATTACAGTTTTGCCCGTAAGTTTTTGAAGTTTATTTCTTGTTATTTCAACTCCAGAACCACCTTTACCGATAACCATTCCTGGTTTTGCAGTATAGATACTTACCTTTATTCTATTTGCAAATCTTTCGATTTCCATTTTAGATATTCCAGCTATATATAAGTCTTTTTTTATTAATTCTCTAATTTCGTAATCTTCTACTAATTTATCGCCAAAGTCTTTTTTGCCTGAATACCATCTAGAATCCCAGTTTTTAATAACTCCGACTCTAAATCCATGGGGATTTACTTTTTGACCCATACTCTACCTCCTTTACTATTCTTTTTCTTCAACTATTACGTTTATATGACTCGTTCTTTTTAATATTTGAAAGGCTCTTCCTTGAGCTCTTGGTCTCCATCTTTTTAATGTAGGACCTTGGTTTGCATAAACTTTAGCTACGTACAGTTTATCCTTATCCATTCCAAAATTATTCTCTGCATTCGCAGATGCCGATGCCATAACTTTCCTTAGTTCCCTTGCTCCTTTTTGAGGAGAAAATTTTAATATATTTAATGCTTCTTCTACTTCTTTTCCTCTTACCATATCACAAACGAATTTCATTTTCCTTGGTGATACTCTTACGTATTTAGCAGTCGCTTTAGCTTCCATGTTAGCTACCTCCCTTCATCTACTCGACTTTTGTAGATTTCTCAGTTTTTCCATGGCCTCTAAAATTTCTAGTAGGAGCGAATTCTCCGAGTTTGTGTCCTACCATATCTTCTGTGACATATACTGGAACGTGCTTTCTACCATCGTGTATAGCTATTGTGTGTCCAACCATTTGTGGAAATATGGTGGAACGTCTTGACCATGTTTTTACTACTTTCTTTTTATTTTTATCGTTTAAAACTTCTATCTTTTTCATTAAACTTTCTTGACAATAAGGTCCTTTTTTTAGTGATCTACCCATGCAACAGTTCCTCCTTTCACCAAAAATCTTCTATTTCTTTCTCTTTCTTACTATGAATTTATTAGATTTTTTTCTTTTCTTTCTAGTTTTATATCCCATTGTAGGTTTACCCCAAGGAGTTACCGGCGAAGGTCTTCCTATAGGAGCTCTACCTTCTCCACCACCATGTGGATGGTCATTAGGATTCATAACAGAACCTCTTACTGTTGGTCTAATTCCCATGTGTCTTTTTCTACCAGCTTTACCTACTGTGATATTTTCATTGTCTATGTTTCCAACTTGTCCAATTGTAGCTTTACATAACTGACCAACCATTCTAACTTCTCCAGAAGGCAGTTTTATCTGCACATATTTTCCTTCCTTAGCCATAAGTTGTGCATAGTTTCCTGCTGATCTTACAAGTTGTCCACCTTTTCCAGGTTTAAGTTCAATATTATGCAAAAGTGTACCTGTTGGTATATCTTTTAATGGAAGTGCATTACCTACTTTTATATCTATTCCACTTCCCGACAATATTTCATCACCTATTTTGATTTTATTAGGCGCTATAATGTATCTTTTTTCTCCATCTGAGTAATTTATTAATGCTATATTAGCACTTCTGTTAGGATCATATTCAATCGCTGCTACCTTTCCAGAGATACCATCTTTATTTCTTTTGAAGTCTATTATTCTATATTGCTTCTTAGCTCCGCCACCTCTATGTCTTACAGTAATTTTACCTCGTGAGTTTCTTCCCGATTTTCTCTTTTTGGGAGCTAATAGTGATTTTTCAGGTTCTTTTTTTGTTATCTCTTCAAAAGTAGATACAGTTTTCGTTCTCAGTCCTGGAGAAGTAGGTTTGAATTTTTTAATACCCATTATTATTCCTCCTTCAAGTTATATGATTACATTCCTTCAAAGAATTCAATGCTATCACTGTCTTCAGTTAGAGTTATAATTGCTTTTTTCCAACTTGACTGTCTTCCTAAATTAGCACCCATTCTTCTCATTTTTCCAAGCATATTCATCGTGTTAACTTTTTTTACTTTAACATTAAAAATCTGCTGTACGGCATTTTTGATTTCTGTTTTAGTTGCTTTTTTGTCTACTTTAAAAGCATACTTTTTATCAACCATTGCATCCATACTTGCTTCTGTAACTAGTGGTTTTATGATAATATCTTGTGGACTACGCATTATGAATAAACCTCCTCCACTTTTTTAAGAGCATCTTTAGTTATGATGAATTTATTATAATTTAATAGATCATATACATTTAAGGTATTTACATTTGCTGTTTTTATACCTTTAATATTTCTTGCTGAATAATAAATATTTTTATCATCTGTAACTATCAGTGCTTTTTTTCCAACTTTTAAATTTTCTAATACCTCAACCATTTTTTTTGTTTTGATATCTTCCAATTTCAAATCTTCCATTACTACCATTTCATCATTTAAAACCTTCGATGAAAGAGCTGATTTCATTGCTAATCTTTTAATTTTTTTAGGTAGTTTCTTGCTGTAATCTCTTTGTTTAGGAGCAAATATAACTCCTCCACCTTTCCACAAAGGTGATCTTATGGTTCCAGCTCTTGCTCTACCTGTTCCTTTTTGTCTCCAAGGCTTTCTTCCTCCGCCTCTAACTTCTGATCTAGTTTTAGCAGATTGATTTCCCTGTCTTTGATTCGCCATATAAGTTTTTACAGCTTCATACATTACGTGTTCGTTAACTTCTATGTTAAACACATCATCATTTAAATCTATTTCGCCAGCTTGTTCACCGGACATCTTATAGAGAGCTATTTTAGTCATCTCTTATCCTCCTTCCTTTCTGCTATTAATTATTTCTTTCTGATTATTACAGTGCCTTTTTTAGGACCTGGTACAGCACCCTTAATTAATAACAGATTTTTTTCTAAGTCTACTTTTACAATTTCCAAATTTTTCACAGTAACTTTTTCATGTCCCATGTGTCCTGGAAGTTTTTTGTTTTTAAATACTCTTGCAGGGTGAGCTGATGCTCCTAATGAACCTACTGCTCTATGATATTTAGAACCATGTGTTTCTGGACCCCTAGATTGATTATGTCTCTTGATAGGCCCTTGAAATCCCTTACCCTTTGAAGTACCTTCTACGTCTACTATTTCTCCTTCTTCGAATAAATCAACCTTGATTTCTTGACCGATTTCAAATTCTTCTGGATTATCTATTCTAAATTCTTTTAGTATCCTCTTATTTTCAACTTGAGCTTTACCGAAGTGTCCTTTTTTAGGTTTATTTACATTCTTATCTTTTATTTCACCAAAACCTATCTGAATTGAATCATACCCTTCTTTTCCTTGGGTTTTGATCTGTATTATTTTCATGCCTTTTGATTCTACAACGGTTACAGGTACTAAAGTTCCATCTTCTTTGAAAATTTGAGTCATTCCTAATTTCTTTCCTATTATTCCTTTCATTCTTACACCTCCTGGTTTCTTACAGCGGATTGCTTAAGCAATCGTACTAAGCAGAGTGTATTATGTTCTCTACTTTATAATTTGATTTCGATATCTACTCCAGCCGGCAGATTCAACTTCATCAGTGAATCTATCGTTTTAGGAGTAGGATTTGTTATGTCAATTAATCTTTTGTGAGTTCTTTGTTCAAACTGCTCTCTTGAGTCTTTGTATTTATGGACAGCTCTCAAGATTGTAATTATCTGCTTTTCAGTTGGTAGTGGAATTGGTCCAGCTACGTCAGCATCTGTATTTTTTGCAGTTTCTACAATTTTTTTAGCAGATTGATCTAAGATTTGGTGGTCATAAGCTTTTAATCTAATCCTTATTTTTTGACTATTCTCCATCGTTTAACCTCCTTCTTCCGTATGTATTGATAATCTTTACATACGATAAGCATTTTCTATCAACTTTACCGTGTGTTTTTATAGTTTTTTTAAAAATAATAGAAAACCTTATCGTCCTATTTTAAACAGGACATACTCTACAGAAATTCCCTGAAAATCGCAGCAACCTTCTGTTTCATCGCATGTGACACACTAAAAAATTATATAAAATTTAACCCTCGTTGTCAAGGAAAAACTTTGATATAAAAGGATATTTTTAATTAATGGCAGAATCTCGAAGATTCTGCCATTAATTATTGAAAATTACTCGATGATTTGTGCAACAACACCTGCTCCTACTGTTCTTCCACCTTCTCTTATAGCAAATCTTAATCCTTCTTCCATTGCTATAGGTGTAATCAGTTCTACTGTAAATGTTGCATTATCTCCAGGCATACACATTTCTACGCCTTCTTCTAATGCTACTGATCCTGTTACGTCTGTTGTTCTAAAGAAAAACTG
>JAWOEG010000092.1:0-3954 GCA_046482875.1 Eubacteriales bacterium
GAAAAAATAAATTAAAAAGAGGTATGTAATGGAATTCAATAGACCTAATATTTTTATAAGTAAATGTATTGAACACGGTCACTGTAGATATGATGGAAGTATGATAAATAGCGAATTTATCAAAAACTTGGAACCATATGTAAAATATTTTTATTCCTGTCCGGAAATGGAAATCGGACTACCTTCCCCAAGAGAAGCTCTAAGGATAATTGTGGAAGATGGAGAAGAAAGAATTGTATCTTCAAAAACTGGAAAAGATCTAACAGAAAACATGGTAGAATATTCAAAAAATAAGGCAGGGGAGCTAAAGGATGAAAATTTAGATGGGTTGATTTTAAAAGGCAGGTCCCCTTCTTGTGGAGTTAAAGATGTTAAGATGTATAAGAGCTATGGAAAAGCACCAACTATTCCTAAAAAAACTTCAGGAATATTCGGAGGAATTATTAATGATGAATTAAGTATGCTTCCTATTGAGGATGAAGGAAGATTGAGAGATTTTAGTATAAGAGAGCATTTTTATACTAGAATATTTACTACTTCAAAATTTAGATCTATTAAAAAAAATATGAAAATGGGCCAGTTGGTTAAATTTCACAGCGACAATAAGTACTTATTTATGTCCTATAATCAAGGAAGATTAAAAAAATTAGGAAAAATTGTAGCAAACCATGAAAAGAAAAAGGTTGAAGAGGTATATAAGGAATATCAGGATGAAGTTTTAGAACTTTTAAAGACTTCTAGCAGCAGTAAGAGAAAGATGAACGTAGCACTTCATATATTAGGATATTTTTCTAATGATTTATCATCAAATGAAAAGGCTTACTTTCTAGATTTGCTTCAGCAGTATATGGATAGTCAAATACCATTTTCGAATTTAGCTTCAGTTTTAGAAATGTGGGCTATAAGGTTTGAAATTGACTATTTAAACAATCAAAGTATTTTCAATCCATTTCCAAAGGATCTAATAAAGGTTAGAGATTCAGGGAAAAAAGTATAGAAGTTAATGAATACTTATTTGTAATAGTGGTATAATATAAGTGTATAGTATTGTTTGAAGGTGAGTATAGTGAATTCTGGTAAAAAGGTGATTAAAGTGAAAGTAATAGGTATAGTTTCTATTATACTGCTGGGCTTTTTGTTTCATGAACTATATAAAAGCACAGGTATTAAAGTACTTAGTATAATTGCACCGGTAAATGAAAGTAAGTGGGAACACTGGAAAATGGCCTATTCACCTATGATAATAGTAAGTATATTCGAATATCCTTTTATAAAGAATTCAACTAACAATTATATATTTGCCTTAGCATTAGGAATACTAGCATTCGAATTTGTAACTTTTGGTTTAATAGAATATTTTGAATTATTTTTTGGAAAGGCACATTTATTTGTTCATATCACCACATATATTTTAGGAGCTTTAGCAGGTCAAAATTTCAGATATTTTCTTATGAAATATACTGAGCCTAAAAAACTGCTTTTTACTATAGGAATTTTTATATTGATCATCCATTTTAGCTTATTTGCAGTTTTTACATTTAATCCTCCTAAAGTTGAATATTTTAAAGATTCTATTAGTGGCACTTATGGGCTCTAATATATAATCATAAATCCTTCTTGAATTAAGCTATGTTGCATTATAGCTTTTATTTTTGTAATAAATTTCTTAATTTGTTATAATTATGTATTATATTTAAGGAGGAATTTGAATTGAGAATTAGTGAAAAGTTTAAACATAAAAAACCCTTGGTATCTTTTGAAATATTTCCACCTAAGGTGGGATATTCTATAGACACTATATATAAAACTATAGATGATTTAAATGATTTGAATCCAGATTTTATGAGTGTAACCTATGGTGCAGGTGGAACAACTAAAGATAGGACTGTAGAAATTGCATCATATATAAAGAAAAATTACGACTTATCTTCTATACCACACATTACCTGTATTAATTCTACAAAAAGAGAAGTTGAAAAAATTCTAAAGTCTTTACAAGAAAAAGGTATAAAGAATATTATGGCTTTAAGGGGAGACTACCCTTTAGATGGTAATAAAAAAAGTATAAACAAAGGTGAATTTAAGCATTCTACTGAACTTATAGAATTTTTCAAAGAAAACTCTGACCTTTCCATAGGAGCAGCATGCTATCCTGAAAAGCATCCAGAATCTCCAGACTTAGAAACTGATTTAAAATATTTAAAGAAAAAAGTAGATTGTGGAGCTGATTTTTTAGTAACCCAAATGTTTTTTGACAATGAATTTTTTTATAACTTTTTAGATAAAACTCAAGCTAAAAGCATAGACATACCAATAATTGCAGGAATTATGCCTATATTAAATAAAAGTCAGGTTAAGACAGTAAGCAAACTAACTGGAAATAACCTCCCTAAAAAATTTGTCAGAATCCTTGAAAGATACGAAGATAATCCGGAGGCATTAAAAGAAGCCGGACTGTCTTATGCAATCGGTCAGATTATAGATTTACTGTCTTGGGGAGTTGATGGAGTTCACATATACACTATGAATAAGTCTGATACTGCAAGAAATATAATGGAGAGTATGAAGGCTATAAGAGGAGTACTTACAGATGAAAAGTAATAACATATTAGATATATTAAAAGAAAATTTTTTATTTTTTGATGGGGCAATGGGTACTATGCTTCAAAAAGCTGGTATGAAAGCTGGAGAAATACCTGAACTCTATAATATTGAAAAACCGGATATAATTTATAATTTACATAAAAAATATTTTGAAGCTGGAGCTGATGTTGCTACAACTAACACCTTTGGGGCTAATAAATTGAAACTAGAAGGCAAAGGATATTCGATTGAAGAAATAATATATTCAGCTGTAAAAAATGCTAAAAGAGCAGCTGAAGAATTTAGAGAAAAAAAGTATGTAGCATTAGATATAGGGCCTATAGGAAAAATGCTTACTCCTTTAGGTAGTTTAAAATTTGAAGAAGCTTACGATATCTTTAAAGAACAGGTAAATGCTGGTGTAAAAGCAGGGGCTGATTTGATTTTGATAGAAACAATGTCGGACATTTATGAAGCTAAGGCAGCCGTACTTGCAGCTAAAGAAAACACCAATATTCCAGTATTTTGTACAATGACTTTTCACGATAAAAATCGTACTTTTTCAGGCACAGATGTATTAACAATGGTATCAATATTAGAAGGTTTAGGAGTAGATGCTTTAGGCGTAAACTGCTCAAAAGGACCTGAAGAACTTCAGGATATAGTAGAAGAAATATTGAAGTATGCACATATACCGGTGGTAGTACAGGCAAATGCAGGAAATCCTAAGGTGAAAAATAATAAAGTTTACTACGATTTTGATAAAGAGTTGTATAGTGAAGAAATTTTTAAAATGGTTCAAAAAGGAGTAGCTATCATAGGAGGATGCTGCGGTACAACACCGGAATACATAAAAAGTATAGTTGGAAAGTTGGATAAAGCAAATCCTATTAAAATTAACCCCAAAATGATAACCTGTACCTCTTCATCTTCCCAAACGGTTATAATAGGAGAAGATGTAAAGATTATTGGTGAAAGAATAAACCCTACAGGTAAAAAAAGACTTAAAGAAGCTTTAAGAAATGGAGAAATTAATTATTTGATGAGAGAAGCAATAAATCAAATGGAAACTGGATCAGATATATTGGATGTAAATGTAGGTTTACCGGACATAAATGAAAAAAAAGTTATGAAAAAAGTAGTAGAAGATTTGCAAAGTCTTGTTTCTCTACCACTACAAATAGATAGTTCTAATGAAGATGTAATTGAAGAAGCTCTTAGAATATACAACGGGAAACCAATTATAAATTCTGTGAATGGTAAGAAATCCAGTATGGATAAAATTTTACCTATTGCAAAAAAATACGGAGCCTTAGTTATAGCACTTACTTTAGATGAAAAAGGTATACCTAAAACTTGTCAAAAAAGACT
>JAWOEG010000059.1:0-61124 GCA_046482875.1 Eubacteriales bacterium
ATAGATAGTTCTAATGAAGATGTAATTGAAGAAGCTCTTAGAATATACAACGGGAAACCAATTATAAATTCTGTGAATGGTAAGAAATCCAGTATGGATAAAATTTTACCTATTGCAAAAAAATACGGAGCCTTAGTTATAGCACTTACTTTAGATGAAAAAGGTATACCTAAAACTTGTCAAAAAAGACTGGAAATTGCTGGTGAAATAATAGCAAGAGCTAAAACCTACGGAATTCCTGAGGAGAATATACTCGTAGATCCTCTTGTTTTGACGGCTTCTGCAGAACAGTCAGCAGTACTTGAAACCCTAAAAGCTATACCTATGATTAAATCTAAATATAATGTAAAGATTGTTCTTGGAACTAGTAATGTGTCTTTTGGGTTGCCTAATAGAAAAATTTTGAATGCAACATACTTAGCTATGGCTTTAAGCTACGGATTAGATGCCCCCATTACCGATTCTACAAACAGTAGTCTAATGGATGTAGTAAGGGCATTTAAAGTTCTTTCTAATCAGGATAAAGATAGCAAGGAATACATAAAAAAATACAGTAATATAAAAGAAAAAAAAGTTGGAATAAAATCTTCGACTATAGATTTAAAATATATAATAATAAAGGGACTAAAGGATGAAGCCGGCAAAGTAACAGAAGAACTATTAAAAGAAAAAAAATCTTTAGAAATAATAAATGAATATATGATACCTTCCCTAGATATAGTAGGAGATAGGTATGAAAGGGGCCAGCTCTTCTTACCTCAGTTAATTAGAAGTGCAGAAACTTCAAAAGTTGTATTTGAAGTATTAAAATCTAAAATAATGGAAGATGATAGTGAAAACATTTCAAAAGGAAAGATACTTTTAGCTACTGTAGAAGGTGATATTCACGATATTGGAAAGAACATTGTGAAATTAATATTGGAAAATTATGGATATAAGATAATTGATTTAGGAAAAGATGTATCGAAGGATAAAATAATAGAAACTGTGAAAAAAGAAAAAATAAAATTAGTAGGATTGAGTGCTCTTATGACTACTACAGTTAGAAATATGGAGTTAGTTATTAAAGAATTAAAATCTATAGACTCTAGTATAAATGTAATGGTAGGTGGAGCAGTAATGACACCTGAATACTCTAAAGATATAGGGGCAGACTTTTACGGTAAGGATGCAAGAGAAGCTGTAGATATAGCAAAAAGTATTTTTTCATAAAAACATGATAGGCATAAAACATAAGCGCAAGAATTTATAAAATTAAAGTTACTTTATAATTATGCAGAACAAAATTAATTTCAAGAATATAATTTAGTTTTGCTTTTTTTTGAAATCTTTGAAATATAAAATAAAAAAATAAAGCAATAAAGAAGGAGTATTCTCCTATAAATCTGTAAAATCAGGCTATAAAAACCTTTTCATACAATACTTTTTGACATAAATCATTATATTTGATATACTTCGCTATGCGGTAAGTAAAGCTTAAAAAATAAAGAACAAAATGTATAAAAAAAATGAAAATATAAATTTATAAAAAAAGAAGGAGGTTTTAAATTGATTGAACTTGTAAATATAACCAAATCTTATGACGGTAAGACAAACGTAATAGAAGATCTTAACTTACATATAGACAAGGGTGAAATTGTAGTTTTAATTGGAGAGTCCGGTTGTGGAAAGACAACAACTCTAAGAATGATTAATAGACTAAATGACCCAACAAGCGGAACAATAATGATTCAGGGTGAAGATTATACCAAGTTAAGTAAGATAGAGCTTAGACGACAGTTAGGTTACGTTATACAAAAGGTAGGTCTTATGCCACATTTAACTGTAGGAAAGAATATTGAAATAATCCCCGAATTAAAAGGGTGGGATAAGAAAAAAAGAAAAGATAGGGCTTACGAGTTACTTGAGCTGGTAGATTTACCCCCGGAAGATTACTACAATAGGTATCCTCATGAGTTATCCGGTGGTCAACAGCAGCGTATTGGTGTAGCTAGAGCATTGGCAGTTAATCCTGATATTATATTAATGGATGAACCCTTTAGTGCTTTGGACCCAATCACTAGAGAACAGCTTCAGAAGGAACTCCTCAAGCTCCAGGATGAGCTTGGTAAGACTATAGTGTTTGTAACCCACGACATGGATGAAGCATTAAAAATTGGGGACAGGATAGCAGTAATGAAAGATGGAAAGATACTTCAGTATGACACACCTGAAGAAATCCTTAAAAATCCAGCAAATGATTTTGTAGAATACTTTGTAGGAAAGGATAGGTTGTGGAAATCTCCAGAAATGTTACATGCAAAAGACATTATGCATAAATCTCTAGTTACTGTAGGAAAAAAGCGTAGTCCAGCCCAGGTAATAGAAGTTATGAAAAAATATGATATGGAGATTCTTTTTATAGTTGAAAAAGAAACCAGTAAAGCTCAACCTCCAATTGGATACATTACTAGAGAGAGTTTAAGAAAACAAGGGGACCATAAAATTAAGATGTCTGAAATATATAATGATGATTTTGTTTCTGTTAAACAAGATGCAAACATGGTTGATGTTTTGAAAATTATGGAAGAAAATGAAATTCGATATTTGCCGGTGTTAGATGATGATGGAAATTTAATCGGGATGATAACAACTGCTTCTATTTTAAATATTATAACTAAAGCCGTTGTTATCAACGAAGAAAGTCAATAAAGGAGGTTGATGTAAATGAATAAAGTAAATTTTTTCCAGTTTGTAGCTTCTAGGTCTGAAGAAATTTTAGGCTTGACAGTACAACATATAGAAATAACAGGTTTAGCTGTTATTTTGGCGATAGTACTAGGAGTTCCGGTAGGAATCTTGATAAGCAAAAACAAAAAGTTGCGTTCACCGATTTTAGGAATAGCAAATATTTTTCAAACTATACCTTCTTTAGCACTTTTTGGTTTAATTATACCACTTTTAGGTATAGGGTATGTTCCTTCTGTATTTGTGCTTTTTCTTTACGCACTACTTCCTATAATAAAAAATACTTTCATAGGAATAAATAGTGTAGATGAAGCAATTATAGATGCAGGAAGAGGAATGGGAATGACATCTAAACAGATACTGACAAAAGTGGAAATACCTTTAGCTCTTCCAGTTATAATGGGAGGAATAAGAATTTCAACGGTTATTAATATAGGAACAGCAACAATTGCAGCTTTAATAGGGGCAGGAGGTCTTGGTGAACTGATCTTTAAAGGAATAAGCATGGCTAGTAACAATATGGTGCTTGCTGGAGCAATACCAACAGCATTACTTGCTATAATAACAGATAAGGGACTTGGCATATTTGAAAGAAAATTAACACCACAAGGAATTACAAGTCAGAAAGATAATTAAACAATACCATAGGAGGTATAAAAAACATGAAAAAACTATTAATTTTAAGCATGATTATGATTTTAGCGTTAGGTACTCTAGGTGGGTGCGGACAAAGTGAAAAAGTTATAGAAATAGGACATAAAAACTATACGGAACAGAGAATACTTGGACAATTATTTTCAAAAATTATTGAAGAAAAAACAGATTACGAAACTAATGTAACGGAGTTTGGTTCTACAAGTCTTGTATTTGAAGCACTAAAATCTGAAGATATGGATGTGTATCCAGAATATACTGGAACTGCATATGCGGCTATTTTAAACCAGTCAGAATTAAATGATCCTAAAGAGGTATATAATTACGTAAAAGAATCTTATAAGGATGAATTTGGTATAGAATGGTTGGGTGAGCTTGGTTTTAATAATACTTATACTCTTAGTGTGAGACCTGAAATAGCAGAAGAATATGAATTAGAAACAATCTCGGATTTAGCTGAGGTAGCTGATGAACTTGTTATTGGTTCTGTAATGGAATTTATTGAACGTGAAGATGGATTGCCGGGAGTAAAAGAGGCTTACGGAGGATTCGAATTTAAAGATGTAATAACATTAGATCCTGGATTAAGGTATAATGCAGTAGATGAAGGACAGGTAGATGTTATAGATGCTTTTAGTACTGATGGTAAAATAGTAGTTTATAACCTTAAAGTATTGGAAGATGACAAACAGTTTTTCCCACCTTACTTTGCTGCACCGGTAGTATCAGAAAGTTTATATGCTGGATATCCGGAAATAGTAGAGGCTCTAAACTTGTTAGAAGGAATAGCAACTGATGAAGAGATGCAGAAGCTAAACTATAAAGTTGGAGAAGAAGGAATGAATCCAGCAGATGTTGCTGAAGAATATTTGAGAGAAAAAGGATTAATCGAATAAAAAAATAATCTATATTAAAACACCCTGGTTTAAGTTGGGGTGTTTTTTTGTATAGAGTATATAGTCTTTATAATTATTATTTTTTTTGATATTATTAATTAGGTAAAAGTAAATTTCCAATAAAACATTGGGGAGGATATATGTTTAATAAATATAAAAAGTTAGACGAAATAGATAGTATAAAATATGTAAAAAGAAAGATGGATGTATTTGGAGAAGATGAGAAATTGATTTCCCGGGAAATAGGTGATGGTAATATTAATTATGTATTTCGCATATACAGCGAGGAAAGTAATTTTTCTGTTGTAGTTAAACAGGCGGATAAAAAACTTAGAAGCAGTGGAAGAGATTTAGATACAGATAGAATAAGGATAGAAGCTGAAGCTTTGATTTTGGAAGAAAAAATGGCTCCAGGTATGGCGCCTAAGATATACCTCTACGACGAAATTATGCATTGTATAATAATGGAAGACCTTTCAGATTATGAGATTATGAGAGAATCTCTAATAGAGAAGAAAACATCCGATAACTTTGCTGAAAATATAAGCAGTTTCTTAGTTAATACCATGCTGCCTACCACTGATTTGATAAAATCTCCCATGGAAAAGAAAAGGATGGTTAAAAACTTTATCAACCCGGAACTTTGTGACATAAGTGAAAGACTTGTATTTACAGATCCATATATTGATATAGAAGAAAATACTTTTCAAGAAGAGAATAAAAATTTTGTTGAAAGCACTTTATATAAAGATGAAAATCTCCATACTGAAGTTTTAAAATTAAAAAATGAATTCATGACGAATGCCCAGGCACTGATTCACGGAGATTTGCATACCGGTTCTATATTTGTAAAAGATGATAAGATTAAAATCATAGATTCTGAATTTGCTTTTTACGGACCTATGGGATACGATATTGGAAATGTAATAGCCAATTTATTTTTTCCTAAAATTAGAAACTTAATTTTAAACAAAACTCCTAATGATTTTGATAAATGGCTTACAGAAACTATAAAAAATACAGTAGATTCATTTAAAAATAAATTTTTAAAATATCTAGAGAATAATAGTAAAGAAAGTACAAAAGAAAACAATGAATTTCACCATTGGTATTTAAACCAAGTTTTAGAATATACAGCAGGAGCTGCAGGGCTTGAAATGATGAGAAGAATAGTAGGAGAAGCAAAGGTAGGAGACATAGAAACCATAAAAAATCCAGAACTTAAAGTTGAAGCTGAGAGGTTAGGAATAGCTGTGGCTAAGGACTTTATAATAAGAAGAAAAGAAATAAAATATGGGGAAAATTATTTAGATATATTTGATAAAAAGTTACAGGAGGAAGTAGATAATGAAAAGAGCTGATAAAGATCTAGCCTTTATGCTTAGATATGAAAATGTAGCCTGGTATGAGGAGGGCAAGGTAAAGATCTTAGATAGAAGAATTTATCCGAGAGAAGTTTCTCATGTAGTGTGCAGTAATCACAAAGAGGTAGCTCAGGCAATAAAGGATATGGTAACACAAAGTGGAGGACCTTTTTTAGCAGCAGGAATGGGTATGGCCTTAGCTGCCTTTGAAAGTCAGGATAAAAAAGAAAAAGAGTTTTTAAATTATATGAAGAAAGGGGCTTATGACCTTTCCCACGCTAGACCTACTACAAGTCAGAAGATGGTAAATATAGTAGAGGAGCTTTACGAAGTAGGAAAAAAAGCTGCAGCAGAAGGTAAAAAGCCTGATAAAGAAATATTTCGAAGAGTTATATCTAATACCAATAGAAAGTACGAAAGAATATCAAAAACAGCAGAGTATTTAGTAGATACTTTTCCTAAAAAAGCTAGTATAATGACTCAGTGTTTTGGAGAAACCGTGGTAGGATTTATGGTTAAAAAAGCTGAAGATCAAGGAAAAGATATAAGCTATTTTTGTCCTGAAACCAGACCTTATCTTCAGGGTGCAAGGTTAACTGCCAGCGTCATTAAAGATATGGGTGGAGATGTTACGGTAATAACAGACAATATGCCTGGATATGTACTTAAAAAGAAAAAGATTGACGTATTTACATCAGCGGCTGATGTTATAACAATGGACGGTCATGTGGTAAATAAAATTGGAACTTTCCAAATAGCTTTAGCAGCTAATTACTATAATATACCGTACTTAGTTACAGGTCAGCCGAATATCAAACATTCTAATATAGATTCTGTAAATATAGAAGAAAGAGATCCAGAATTTGTGCTTCAGGCTATGGGGAGTAAAACTACCATGCCCGGAGTAAATGGATATTATCCTGCTTTTGATATTACGCCGCCATCTATGGTTAATGGAGTTGTAACGGAAAAAGGTATTTTTTCATCATATGATTTGAAAAGTTATTTATAGCATTTAGCTATAGACTAAGATTTTATAAACAAAAAATCGTTGACAGATAACTTTATAGGATGTATAATCATAAACAAGTTATAAATATTGAGCTGTGAGGGAGAGAAAAATATTCTGAAACTGGTTAAAGAGAGCTGATGGTTGGTGTGAATCAGTACCTAAGGAATATATAATGATCACTCCTGAGCTTCCGATTCGAAATATAGTAGAAGAGGACGGGTGCTTACGATATAAAGCTAGGATTCAAAGAACTTATTTCTTTCGATCTGAATAAGGCGATTTTTTATTATCGCAAACTAGGGTGGTACCGCGAAAGACCTTTCGTCCCTATGTATATCTTCAAGATGTATATAGAGATGAAGGGTTTTTTTATATTCAAATATCTTAGAAAGGACAAGAAATGAGTGATAAAAAAGATAGAAACATTAGAGAGAATTCAAAAAGAGTATCGGAAGAATTGGTGAAGAGAGTGGGAAAGCTTTCGACCTCCCTTATCAGCGACGGTATGGAAAATTCAAGGACTATGAAATACCAAATAAAGCCGATAAAAGGCGGGATGAAGATTCTAGGCACAGCGATAACAGTAAAGGTTAAACCAGGAGATAATCTTTATCTTCATAAGGCTATATATAAAGCTGAAAAAGGTTATGTATTAGTAATGGATAACGGTGAAAATAAAGATGCTGCAGTATGGGGGGAAATGATGAGTAGAAGCTCTTTAGCTGTGGGCTTATCTGGGGTAGTACTAGAAGGCTTTGTACGGGATTTATCGGATATTAAAGATTTGGGCTTACCTATATTTGCAGCTGGAGCTTTACCAAAGGGACCTACAGTAGAAGGCCCTGGTAGTATAAATACAAATATTAAATGTGGTGGAGTAGAGGTTCGACCAGGTGATTTGATATTTGGTGATGATGATGGTGTAGTAGTAGTATCTCCAGAAGAATTAGAAGAAGTTGTAAAAAAAGCAGAAGCTAAACTGGAGAGAGAAGGAATTAGAATAAAAGAATTAGATGAAGGAAAATTGGCCCCTGATTGGGTCAAGGAAAAATAAATTTTACAGGAGGGAAAAATGCAGGATAAAAAAACTATTGTATTAGGAGTTATAGGATCTGATTGTCATGCTGTTGGAAATAAGATATTAGACCATGCTTTAACGGAAGAAGGCTTTAACGTTGTTAATATAGGTGTTATGTCACCTCAGGAAGACTTTATAAACGCAGCTATAGAAACAAATGCGCAAGTTATTATGGTATCTTCACTTTATGGTCACGGAGAGATAGATTGTAGAGGAATGAAGGATAAATGCCTTGAGGCAGGACTTGATGATGTTCTTTTATACGTAGGCGGTAATATAGTGGTAGGAAAACAGGAATGGAAGGATGTAAGGTATAGGTTTAATTTAATGGGTTTTGATAGGATCTACCCTCCAGGAACTTCTGTAGAGAGAGCAGTAGAAGATTTAAGAGTAGATTTGTTTAAGGAACACAAGGCAGCGGTTTAAAATATGGATGCATTCTTATTTATAGATTTTGGTAGTACATTTACAAAGCTTACACTTGTAGATCAAGAAAGTCATAATATTATAGCTACTGAAAAATCTTATACGACGGTAAAAAGCAACGTATACGAAGGATATGAAAAAGCTCTTTCTAATATTTATAAAAAAATAGAAATGGATGTTAATATCACAGAGAGACTTGCCTGCTCTTCGGCTGCAGGAGGTCTTAAAATAATAGCCATAGGATTGGTACCGGAACTTACAGCAGAGTCGGCAAAGAGAGCAGCTCTTGGAGCTGGAGCTAAGGTTATAAAAACTTATAGTTTTCGTCTAAACGACAGTGAAATGAAAGAGATAAAAAATTCTAAAGCTAATATTGTACTTCTTGCTGGAGGGACTGATGGCGGAAACAGTCAGACTATAATACATAATGCAAGACTAATAGCTAAACATAATATTCAAATTCCTGTAGTTGTAGGTGGAAATAAAAGTTGTATAGATGATATAAAGGAAATATTTGGTGATAATATAGAATATTATATAACTCAAAACGTAATGCCTAAATTAAACACGATAGATATAGATCCCGCAAGAGAAGTGATTAGAAAGATATTTATGGATAATATAACCCATGTGCCGGGAATGGAAAAGGTAGAAAAAAATATTTCTCAGGTTTTAATGCCTACTCCGGCGGCAGTACTAAAATCTGCTGAGCTTTTATCAGAAGGCACTGAAAATGAGAAAGGACTAGGAGATTTAATAGTTGTTGATATAGGTGGAGCTACTACAGACGTTCATTCAGCGGCCAAAGGATATCCAACAAAATCTTCAGTAGTACTAAAAGGACTTAAGGAACCTTTTATGAAAAGGACTGTGGAAGGTGATTTGGGGCTTAGATATTCAGCGAAATCCCTTTATGAGGGTGCAGGAGGGTTTTTATTAGATAAATATTTAGAAAAGAATGATTATAATTTATCTAGGGAAATTAACTTGAGACATAACAACGTGGATATAGTGCCGAACAATCAAAAAGATAGATATTTTGATGAAGCTGTGGCAAAGGTATGTGTGGATTTATCTATGGAGAGACATTCAGGTAAGATAGAGTCTCAATATACACCTAATGGGATGATGTTCTATCAAGAAGGTAAAGACTTGCAAAATATTTCCTACATACTTGGTACAGGAGGAGTACTTGTAAATAGTGAAAACCCTAAGGATATTTTAGAAGTAGGCCTGTATAAAGAAGAAAACTCTATGTCTCTTAAACCCAAAAATCCTAGATTTTTATTAGACAAAGAATATATTTTATCAGCAATGGGATTAATGTCTATGGTAGACAGCGATAAAGCATTAAGAATATTAAAGAAGCATATAGTTGAAATATAGGAGCGTAAAATGAACCTTAAGAATAAAAAGTTATCAGAAGATGAATTTTTCAATTTAAGAAAAGAGGTTCTTTCTCAGTGGCCTACAGGAAGAGAAGTAGATTTAAATGAAGCTGTTGATTATCTAAAAAAGGTCCCTGAGGAGATGAACTTTGCAAAAAAATTGAGAAAAGCTAAGGAAGGTGGAATAACTCTAGCTCAGCCTAGAGCTGGCGTAGGTTTAATAGATAAACACATAGAACTTATGAACTATTTATCTGAAGAAGGTGGAGCGGATCTTTTGCCCTGTACAATAGATTCTTATACGAGGCAAAATAGATATAAAGAATGTGAGATTGGAATAGAAGATTCAATTAAAGAAGGCAGATCTTTATTGAACGGCTTTCCTGCTGTGAATCACGGATTAAAAGGTTGCAGACAGGTATACGAAGGAGTAAATAAACCTCTACAAGCAAGACACGGTACACCGGATTCAAGACTCTTGTCGGAAATAATTCATGCTTCAGGATGGACTTCAAATGAGGGTGGGGGTATAAGCTATAACATTCCTTATGCTAAAAATGTATCTATAGAAAAAACTTTGTATGATTGGCAGTACTGTGACAGATTGGCAGGCTTTTATCAAGAGCAAGGAATAGATATAAATAGAGAGCCTTTTGGTCCCCTTACAGGTACTTTAGTCCCTCCGTCTACATCTAATGCTGTTGCAATAATTGAAGGACTCTTAGCAGCAGAACAAGGAGTTAAAAGCATAACATTAGGTTATGGCCAGGGAGGCAATCTTATACAAGATGTGGCTGCAATCAAAGCTTTAGAAGAGCAATTCGAAATCTATCTAGAAAAATTTGGATTTGATGATTGTTATATTACTACAGTATTTCATCAATGGATGGGAGGATTCCCTGAAGATGAAGCTAAAGCATTTGGCGTAATTTCTATGGGTTCTGTAGCTGCTGCTTTAGCAGGAGCTACAAAGGTTATAGTAAAGACTCCACATGAAGCTCACGGAATACCTAGCAAAGAAGCAAATGCTGCAGGAATAAGAAACACTAAAATGAACTTGAGTATATATGAAGGACAAAAGATGCCTATGAGCAGTGAGCTTAGGGAAGAAATAGAAATTATAAAAGCAGAAACTGATTGTATTATAAGAAAGATACTAGAGATAGGAAATGGTGATTTAGCCATTGGCGTTGTAAAAGGAATAGAAATAGGGATTATAGATGTACCTTTTGGGCCTTCTAAATTTAATTTAGGAAAGATGATGCCTGCAAGAGATAACCAAGGAGCAATAAGATATCTTCTTACGGGTAATTTGCCTTTCACAAAAGAAATTTTAGATTTTAATAGAAGTAAATTGGAAGAAAGGGGAAAATTTGAAAATAGAAAAGTGGATTTCAAAATGACTATAGATGATGTTTATGCTGTGAGTAGAGGTAAACTTATTGGGCGTAGTTAGAGCTGCAGATTAATGCAGCTTTTTTATTGTTAAATAGATAGTATTTAATTAACCATTGATAAAAACTAAAGATTACCTTAAGATAAGTAGTGTATAATTATTTTTAGAATTCGAGGTATACTATGTTTGGATATGTATCAGCAAATAGAGAAAAATTGAATAAAGAACAGGAAAAGTATTATAAGGCTTGTTACTGTGGACTTTGTAGAACTTTAGGCAAAGAACACGGTGCTAAAAGTAGGGTTACTTTAAATTATGATATGACTTTTCTTGTACTTGTACTGTCTTCGGTATATAATGTAAAGGTCGTGGAAAAAGGAGAGGAGAGGTGTATAGCTCATCCTCTAAAGAAACACGACTATTGGTATAATTATATCACTAAGTATGCAGGAGATATGAATATTTTGCTTACCTATTTTAACTTCTTAGACGATTGGGAAGATGATAAAAGTTTGTTTTCTCTAGCTGAAGCTAAGGTATATAAAAAAGAATTCCAGAAAGTATCTAAAAAATATCCGGATAAAGTTCTTTATATTAGTGGAAAAATTAAAGAACTTTCCAATATAGAAAAGAAGGGGATTATGAACCCTGACTTGCCAGCAAATACCTTTGGTGACATACTAGGAGAAGTATTTGCTTACAAAAACTATGAATATAAAGATGAGTTAAGAGAATTTGGAAAATCTTTAGGAAAATTCATATATATAATGGATGCAGTTATGGATTTTAAAGATGATCTGAAAAAGGAAAGATATAATCCTATGATAGGAACACCGTCAAATATGTACAAGGACATACTGAACATTTTAATGGGGGATTGTACCCGAAAATATGAAAATTTAAATATAGAAAAAGATAAAGAACTTATTGAGAATATACTGTATTCTGGAGTTTGGATTAAATACGAAATTAAAAGACAAAAGAGAAAAGAGAGGAAATAGGACAATGAGAGATCCTTATGAAATTTTAGGGGTATCTAGAGATGCCTCGGACGTTGAAATATCAAAGGCATATAGAAAACTTGCAAAAAAATATCATCCGGATTTAAATAACGGCGATGAAGGTTCCACTAAAAAAATGAGTGAAATTAACAATGCTTATGAAAATATAAAAAATGGAACCCCCTACGGTAAGGGTTATAATACAGGATATAATACGGGAAGTAGTTTTGGTGATTTTGAAGCTGTAAAAAGATATATAAGTGTAGGGCAGTATATACAGGCATTGAATATATTGGGGAATATTTCCGATAAAAATGCTCAATGGTATTATTATAGTTCTCTTGCACAGGCTGGAGTTGGTAATAGAATAACCGCTGTAAACCATGCTCAGATGGCCGTAAATATGGATCCTTATAACCAAGAGTATCAAAGAGTATTGGATCTTTTACAAAATAGAGGAAGAACTTATCAACAGAGAAGCCAAAGCTTTGGAGGGTTTCAAGATATAGGCACTATGTGTGTAAGATTTGCCCTTTTAAATATGTTTTGCTGTTGGTGCTGTTAAAAAATAGAAAGGATTTATAAATGAATAATTTGAGAAATAAGTTTTTAGTATTTATGCAGGGAAGATATGGGGTTGACGATTTGTATAGGTTTACTACAGGAGTTGTATTCTTTATAATAGTGGTAAATATGTTTGTAAATTCGGGAACTTTAAATATCTTGGTATGGGCTCTTTTAATATGGTCATTGTATAGAGTTTTTTCAAAGAATATATATAAAAGAAGATTGGAAAACAAGAAGTTTATGGAAAAATTTGGAAATTCTGCAAAAACAAAGTTTATATTATTAAAAAAGCGCATAAAGAATAGAAAAACTCATAAATATATGAAATGCAAAAAATGTGGTAAAACTTTGAGATTCCCTAAAAAGAATGTAACAATGATAGTTAGATGTCCAAAGTGTGGAAGCAAATACAAGGTATAAGAATAAAAAATAAATTAGAAATAGCACCAATTAGACCAGTATAACAAGTAGAAGTTATGCTGGTTTTTTTTAGAAAAAATACTTATAAAGATTTAGTAAAGAAATAAATTTCATTGTAATACAAGAGATGTATAGTTCAACCAACTAAATATCACTTGTTAGACAACAAAAATATGCAATAATAAAAATTAAAGTTGCGTATATATAATAAAGCAAATATTATCATAAATATAAAAACGTTGCAAAATCAGCCGTTAGTAGCAAATAAAGGTAAAATATAAAACGATAATATAATAAAAAAATAAATTATATGCAAGAACTTGACAAAATCCTTCATAAAACGTATAATAATTAACATTAATTCAAATTTATGAAGGAGGATTTTATGGAAAAGAAAGTTAAAATAGTAGACACTACTTTAAGAGATGGAGAACAGACAGCTGGGGTTGTTTTCGCTAAAGAAGAAAAAATCTATATTGCAAAACTCTTAGATGAAATAGGCGTAGAACAGATAGAAGCAGGAGTTCCTGTAATGGGTGGAGATGAAAAAGATGTAATAAAAAAGATAGTAGACAGTAACTTAAATTCAAGTATAATGGGATGGAACAGAGCGGTAATAAAGGATGTAAAAGCTTCGTTAGATTGTGGTGTGGATGCTGTAGCTATTTCTATATCTACATCGGATATTCATATTAAGCATAAATTAAAAACTAATAGAGAAAAGGTATTGATAGATATGACAAAAGCTGTTGAATTTGCAAAGAAGAACAACTTATATGTTTCTGTTAATGCAGAAGATTCTTCTAGAACTGAAAGGCCTTTTTTAGTTAGATTTGCTAAGGAAGCAAAAAATGCAGGAGCAGATAGGCTAAGGTTTTGTGATACAGTAGGTATTATGAATCCTATGGAAACTTATAAGGCTATAAAATATATAAATAATATAGTTGATATAGATTTTGAAATGCACACACATAATGATTTAGGAATGGGTACGGCCAATGCTATATCAGGAGTTATGGCAGGTGCTGAGTATGTAGGGGTTACTGTTAATGGACTTGGAGAAAGAGCTGGAAATGCTGCCCTTGAAGAGGTAATGATGTCTTTGAAAAGTTCACTTAATATAGACAATAATTATGATTTTAGTAAATTGAAAGCATTATGCGAATACGTTTCAATAGCATCTGGAAGAGAATTATCACCTTGGAAGACTATAGTAGGCAAGAATATTTTTTCTCATGAATCCGGGATACATGCTGACGGAGCTATTAAAAATCCACTAACATATGAAATATTTAGTCCTGAGGAGTTGGGTCTAGAAAGAAAAATTATTATAGGAAAGCATTCTGGAACAGCAGCTATAAAAAATAAATTAAAAAAATATGATATAAATATAGATAAATTTACTGCATCTAAATTATTAGAAAAAGTAAGACATACTTCAGTTTCCCTAAAAAGAGCTTTAACTGAAAAAGAACTTATTGATATATATGAAAAATATTTAGAAGAAAACAGCCTAGATATGAAAAAAGCATAAGGAGTCCAAATGAAAAAGAATATAACTCAAAAAATATTAGAGAATCATTTAATATCTGGTAAATTAAAAAAAAATGAAGAAATTGAAATAAAAATAGATCAAACATTAACTCAAGATTCAACGGGTACTATGGTGTATCTTCAATTAGAAGCTATGAATTTAAATAGTGTAAGAACAGATCTTTCAGTAGCATATATAGATCATAATACTTTGCAGACTGGTTATGAAAATGCTGATGATCATGAATTTATTAAAAGCGCAGCTGCAAAATATGGTTTAATTTTTTCCAAACCTGGCAACGGTATTTGTCATCAATTACATCTTGAGAACTTTGGCAAACCAGGTGGAACTTTGCTAGGTTCGGACAGTCATACTCCTACTAATGGAGGCTTAGGAATGCTTTCTATAGGAGCAGGAGGACTGGATGTAGCTGTAGCTATGGCTACTGGCAAATATCGTCTCAAAATGCCTGAAGTGTTCAATATTAACCTTAAAGGGAAGTTGAAACCCTGGGTTTCTTCAAAGGATGTAATACTTCGTATATTGGAGATATTAACAGTAAAAGGTGGAGTAGGAAAAATAGTTGAATATTCAGGGGAAGGAATAAAGAGCTTAACAGTAACAGATAGAGCAACTGTTACAAATATGGGGGCTGAACTAGGAGCTACTACATCTATATTTCCGAGTGATGAGCTTACTTTAAAATATTTAAAATCGCAAAAAAGAGAAGAAGACTGGAGTGAACTTAAGGCAGATGAAGGTGCTTTTTATGACGAGACTATAGATGTAAACCTTGAAGATATAGAACCTTTAGTAGCAAAGCCTCATAGTCCGGATAATATAGCAGCAGTTTCAGATTTAAAGGATTTAAAAATAGATCAAGTTGCAATAGGGAGCTGTACAAACTCATCCTATTCAGATTTGATGAAAGTAGCTGAAATTTTAAAAGGAAAAAAAGTTCATTCAAATGTTAGTTTATGCATATCTCCAGGCTCAAGGAGTATATTAAATATGCTTGCTGAAAATGGAGCTTTAGCAAATATGATAGCCTCTGGAGCCAGAATTTTAGAATGTGCTTGCGGACCTTGCATAGGCATGGGACAAGCACCTAAAAATAACGGAGTATCTTTAAGAACATTTAATAGAAATTTTTATGGTAGAAGTGGTACCAAAAGTGCAGATATATATTTAGTTAGTCCGGAAGTAGCTGCTGTATCCGCTTTAAAAGGAAAACTGATAGATTCTAGAATATTAGGAAAAGCTATAAAAATTAATGAACCAGAGGTATATAAAAAAAACAATAGCTTGTTTGTATATCCACCAAAAAATAGAAATAATCTTGAAGTTGTAATGGGACCAAATATAAAACCCTTCCCAATTAAAAATAATTTGGAAGATAAGATGCAAGGAAAACTAGTACTGAAGGTTGGAGATGATATCACAACAGATCATATTATGCCTTCTAATGCAAAACTTTTACCTTATAGGTCAAATATTCCTTATCTTTCAAAATTTGCTTTTAGTACAATAGACGAAGAATTTTGGAAAAGATGTGAAAATGGCGGAGGTTTTGTAGTTGGGGGCGAAAATTACGGGCAAGGTTCGAGTAGAGAACATGCTGCCTTAGCTCCTTTGTATTTAGGTATTAAAGCTGTAATCGCAAAATCTTTTGCTAGAATCCATAAAGCCAATTTAATAAATGTGGGTATATTACCCTTAGAGTTTATTAATAATGATGATTATGAAAATCTAGACCAAGAAGATGAAATTGCATTTTATAATTTAGAAGAAAATTTATCAGAAAATGGAATTTTAGAACTTACAAATGAAACCAAAAATAAAAAAATAAAAGTTAAATTTAATAGTAACTCACGAGATGTAGAAATCATAAAATGTGGAGGATATCTAAATTTGGTGAATGAGAAACTGGAGGTTAGAAAAAAATGAAAAAAATCACATTAATACCAGGAGATGGTATAGGACCGGAAGTTTCTTTTTCAGCTAAAAGGGTTGTTGACGCTTTGAACTTAGATATAGATTGGGAAGTGATAAATGCAGGAGCAGAAATATATGAAAAAACAGGAGATTTTATTCCGGATAAGTTAATTAATAGTATAAATAAAAATAAAGTAGCTCTAAAAGGACCTATAACTACACCTATAGGAAAGGGATTCAGAAGTATTAACGTTAGATTACGTAAAAAATTCGACACTTATGCAAATATAAGGCCATTAAAAACAATACCAGGGGTTAAAAGTAGGTATAATAACATTGATTTAGTAGTTTTTAGAGAAAATACAGAGGGGCTTTATATAGGAATCGAGGATAAAGTAAGCGAGGATAGGGCTGAAGCTATAAAAGTAATAACTAGAAAGTGTTGTGAAAGAATAGGTAAAAAGGCTTTTGAATATGCTAAAATAAATAACAGAAAAAAGGTCACAGCTGTTCATAAGGCAAATATATTAAAAATAACTGATGGAATGTTTTTAGATACTATAAGAAGAATATCAAAAGAATATAGTGAAATAGAATATGAAGAAAAAATTGTAGATAATATGTGTATGCAGCTTGTTATGTATCCTGAAAATTATGATGTTATTGTTACTTCTAATTTATACGGTGACATTCTTTCAGATTTATCATCTGGTCTTGTAGGCGGATTGGGACTGGTTCCAGGAGCTAATATAGGAAAAGATGTTGGAATATTTGAAGCAGTTCATGGAAGTGCTCCTGATATAGCCGGAAGATTTACAGCAAATCCTACAGCTTGCATTTTGTCTGCGGCAATGATGTTAGACTATATTAAATATAAGTCTGAAGGAGATAAAATTAGAAATTCAATAAACAAAGTAATTGGAGAAGGAAAAACATTGACTAAAGATTTAGGAGGTAATTCTTCTACACAAGAATTTACAGATGAAATAATTGAAAATTTATATAAATAAAAAAATCAGCTTTCAAGCTGATTTTTTTTATTTAAAATGCTGGTACTACTCCACCTTCGTAGTTTTCTTCAATGAAGCTTTTAACTTTATCAGATTGAAGAGCATTTATTAATTTTTGGTACTTATCTTCATTTTCTTCTCCTGATCTAACTACCACAATATTTGCATAAGGAGAGTCTTTACCTTCTATTATAACTCCATCTTTAGTAGGATTTAATCCTGCCTGAAGAGCGAAGTTCCCGTTTATTACAGCACCATCTATTTCATCAAGAACTCTAGGTAGAGCGGCTGCTTCAAGTGCGGTAACCTTTAAGTTTTTCGGATTACCTACTATGTCTTTTTCAGTAGCTTCTAGTCCGGCACCTTCTTCTAGGGTTATAAGTCCGTGGGATTCTAGTAGGATTAATGCTCTACCACCGTTTACAGTATCGTTAGGTATAGCTATTTCAGCTTTTTCAGGTATTTCTTCTATTGATGCAGTATAATTTAAATAAAGAGCCATAGGTTCAACGTGAACTGTACCTATGGTTGTTAAATCCAATTCTTCGGCTGCAGCAAAATCATCTAAATATGGCTGGTGTTGGAAAAAATTTGCATCTATTTCTCCATCGGCTAATGCAAGATTAGGCTTTACATAGTCTGTGAATTCTATTATTTCTACAGTTATCCCTTGTCCCTCTAAATCATCTACTACTAAATTTACCAACTTACTGTGAGGTTCTGGAGTTACTCCTATTCTTATAAGATTTTCATCTGAAGAACCACCAGAACATCCGGCTAATACTGATATTAATAATACTATTATTAAGCTTATTGCTGTTGTTTTTTTCATTTTATTTCCTCCAATTATTTTTTATTAATTTTTGCGGATAATTCATTTCCTAAATATTGTATAGATTGGACCATTATGATTATAATTACAACTGAGGCAATCATAACGTCTGTTTCTCGTCTGTAGTGACCGTACCTAATAGCTAAATCACCTAGGCCTCCACCACCTATGGCTCCAGCCATAGCTGAATAACCTATAATATTTATAATAGTTAAAGTTATACCTAAAATTATAGAAGGCATTGCTTCGGGAATCAAAACCTTGGTTATAATTTGAGGTGTAGTTGCTCCCATTGAAAGGCTTAGTTCAATTACACCTTTGTCTACTTCCTTAAGACTGCTTTCAATAATTCTTGCTACAAAAGGTGCAGCAGCAATTGATAGAGGCACTATGGTTGCAGTTGTACCTATCGATTTTCCTACTAAAATAGTTGAAAGAGGAAAAATCACTATCATAAGGATTAAGAAAGGAAAAGACCTTAAAATGTTTATAACACTATTGAGTATTTGATTAAACTTTGGTTTCTCCCAAATATTTTCCTTTTCTGTAACTACTAATAAAATACCCAGTGGGAATCCTAGTACTAGTGAAAAAATTGTTGAAAATACTACCATATATAAGGTTTCAAGTAAGGATGGAATAACTAAATCAGCCATTATATCACCTCCACAGTCACGTCTTTATTTTTGAAATAATTTAAAGCTTTTTCTATATCTTCTTTATTTCCTATAAATTCAACAATTAGATGTCCAACACTGTTGCTTTGAAGTTTGTTGATATTTCCTGAAAGTATGTTTATGTTTATATTAAATGTTCTTATTACCTGTGATACTATTGGTTCCCTAGCTGTTTTACCTAGGAAGCTTAGCCTTACTATTTTTCCTTTGAAATCATCAGGATTTATTATTTCTTCTTCTACACTTGTATGCATTGAGTTAATAAACTTGTGTGCAGTTTTTGTTTTTGGTTCCCTAAATAAGTTTTCCACGGTATTTATTTCTACTATTTCTCCACCTTCCATAATGGCTGCTTTGTCGCATATTTCTTTAACAACTTCCATTTGGTGAGTAATCATCACTATGGTTATTCCCAATTCTTTTCTTATTTTATTTAAAAGGGAAAGGATAGACTTTGTAGTTTGAGGATCTAAAGCTGAAGTTCCTTCGTCGCTTAGCAAGACTTTGGGGTTGTTGGCAATAGCTCGAGCTATTGCTACTCGCTGCTTTTGTCCTCCACTTAATGTGGCAGGATAAGAATATTTTTTGTCTTCTAAACCTACGTATTTAAGTAGTTGGTTTACCCTCTGGTCGATTTTGTTTTTATCTACTTTAGATAGATGCAGAGAAAAACCTATATTGTCATAGACGGTTTTTTGTGATAATAGGTTAAAGTGTTGAAATATCATACCTATATCTTTTCTAGTAATCCTAAGAGTTTCTTTGTCTAAGTTGGTAATATCAACTTCGTCTATAAAAATTTTTCCTCCTGTTGGTTCTTCGAGTCTGTTAATACATCTTATAAGTGTTGATTTACCTGCACCGCTTAAACCAATGATGCCAAATATTTCTCCTTGGTTTATATTTAAGTTTAAATTTTTAACAGCTGCTAGTTTTTCTTTTCCATTTGAAAATTCTTTATAAAGATTTTGAATTCTAATCATTAAGTCACCTCGTAAAATTTTACATAAAAAAAACCTCTCGATAAAAGAGGCGGCCGTTCCTCTCTCATCTACCGATTTACTCGCAGGAATTGGCACCTTGTTATTCACAGGTTGCCGGGCTTCATAGGGCCTGTCCCTCCACCACTCTTGATAAGAGTTTTTCTTATTTAATTTGAACTAATAATAATACAATTAATTCTCTTTGTCAAGAAATACTATTCAAAAACAATTAATCATACTGGTTTTCTTTTTTGGGGAAGACAAATTGATATATGATTAAAACGGCTACTCCTAATACCAACATTAGTTTGTATGAAGAATAATAGCTTCCTGAAATATCGTATAAAGATCCTACTATCATAGGACTGATGATACCTCCAAAACCTATAACTGCTGTTAAGAACCCATATATGGAACTGTAATCTAAACTTCCGTAAACCTTTGTAGTTATAATAGGGTTTGCTATAGTATAAAAAGCAGTACCAAGACCTGTGCCAGCTATTACCGCAAACAAGCCTATATAATTTGTAGCGTAAAGCATTCCTAAAGTACCGATTATTAAAAACCCTACTGCTACACTGGTAGCAGTCCTAAGACCTAATCTGTCAAATAAGTGTCCTAATACAATTTTACCTATAGCTAAAGATCCCATAGTTAAAGCTACAATATTTGCTGCGAAGGTTACAGAGTATCCAATGTTTGTAAGATGAGGAGATATATTAAGCATAAGTGATATACCTACTATAGATAAAAGCACAGAGGCTAAGGATATTCCCCAGAATCTTGGAGTTTTAATAGCTTGGGATAAGGTAATTCCTGGAAGCTTTTCTGTTGAATTTTCAGCTTCTTTCTCTATTTCTTTTGAACTACCAAGAGGGTATTCTCCTATATCTCTAGGTTTAATTTTTAAAACAAAAAACACGATGGGAATAATAAGTATAGCCATTGTTACGGCTAAAAATTGATATGCTGACTGCCAGCCGTATTTTACTATTATGAATCCGGCAATAGGGTTAAAAATTAAACCACCGATGCCGCTACCCATAAAAGATATGCCTACCACCAAGCCCCTTTTTGTATTAAACCAGTTGTTAAGTATAGCTGATAAAGGAAGGATACTTATAAGTATAACTGCTACAGTACTTGTTGTGTTTAAAACATATAGCATAATTGTTGAACTTATATAACTATGAAGAAAAAAGCTTACTACAAGTAAAATGCTGCATATTTTCATTACATTTATCATTTTAAATCTTTTGAAAATTATTGCAGAGGCTAAAGATATCAGCAGCTGAGTTAAAGATCTTAAAGTAAAGGTAAAATTCATAGTTTTTCTAGATATTTCTAATGTTTCACTAATAGGTTCTATAAATAAGCTAGAGGTGTTAAATACTATACCCCATCCTAACGCCATAATTAAAAAAGAAGATGCTACTATAAACCATCCGTAAAATACTTTGCTTTTCATTAAAACACTTCCTAATTTTGTATTTATTATAGTTTAACAGTTTTATAGTAAAAATATCAACATTTATTTTACTTATTGAATGTTAAGTCTTTATTAGGATAGGGCTCTAACATTGTAAAATTAGCTAAAAGATAGTATAATTAGAAAAAAGAAAGAGGATTTTATGGATGCTAATAATTTAAAATATATAGAAAAATTTCATAATGAAAAATTGTATAACAGTTATGAGTATTTTGGAGCTCACTTAACCTCAAGAAAAGGTGAAAAGGGTGTTTTGTTTAGAGTATGGGCACCTAATGCTTGGAGGGTATCCTTGGTGGGTTCTTTTAATTACTGGAACGATGAATCGGATATAATGAGAAAAATCGAAGGCACAGGAATATGGGAATATTTCTTTGCTAATATTGAAGAAGGGGAAGTATATAAATATAAGATATTTACTGGAAATGGTGAAGTAAAGTACAAGGCTGATCCTTATGCATTTTACTCTGAAGTAAGACCGGATAATTCTTCAGTAGTGGTAGATATAGATAAGTACAAATGGCAAAACAAGGATTGGAAAAAGAGAAGAAAAAAGAAAAGTCTTTGCAACAAACCTATAAATATATACGAAGTTCATGCTGGCTCTTGGAGAAAAAAAGATAACGGAGAATTTTTGAATTACAGAGAATTAGCTGATGAGTTGGTACCATATATGAAGATAATGAACTATAATTTTCTGGAGCTTATGCCTGTAATGGAACATCCACTGGATGAATCTTGGGGTTATCAGATTACAGGATATTATTCTATCACAAGTAGATACGGTAAACCTGAAGATTTAATGTATCTGGTAGATAAATGTCATGAAGCAGAAATAGGGGTAATTTTCGACTGGGTACCTGGGCATTTTTGTAGAGATGACCATGGATTAATGAATTTTGATGGTTGGGAATTATACGGAGGTATAGATCATCCTAATTGGGGTACTAAGAAATTTGATTTTTCTAAAAGAGAAGTCAAAAACTTTTTGATATCTAATGCACTTTTCTATTTTGAAAAATATCAAATAGACGGGATAAGAATAGATGGTGTAACTTCTATTCTTCAGCTTAACTTTGGAATGGAAGGGTCCTACTATAAAAATAAATTTGGAGGAACAGAAGATTTAGATGGCATAGAATTTTTAAGAGAGTTAAATATAAAAGTATTCAAAGAATATCCTTATGCAATTATGGCAGCAGAAGAATCAACAGATTGGCCATTAGTTACCTACCCCGTTGATAAAGGAGGATTGGGTTTTAACTATAAGTGGAATATGGGATGGATGAATGATACTTTGGACTATATAGAACAAGATCCAATTTACAGAAAGTCCCATCACGAAAAAATAACCTTCTCTATGCACTACGCCTTTAGTGAAAATTTTATACTTCCCTTTTCACACGATGAAGTAGTCCATGGTAAGAAGTCTTTAATAGATAAATCCTACGGAAGCTACAAAGAAAAATTCAAAAACCTTAAACTTTTAGCTCTATATCAAATAACTCATCCTGGGAAGAAATTAAGTTTTATGGGAAATGAAATAGGGCAGTTTGTAGAGTGGAGATTTTATGAAGAATTAGAGTGGTTTTTGTTAAGCTATCCATTACATGACGCTCATAGAGAATTTATAAAAAAATTAAATGCTGTATATTTGAAAGAAAATGCTCTTTGGTACAAAGATGACACCTGGGATGGTTATCAGTGGATAGACCCAGATAATAGAGACCAAAGCATATACACTTATATTAGAAAAGGCAAGAAAGATTATATAATAACTATATTAAATTTCACCCCAGTAGCTTACGAAAAGTTTAAAATAGGAGTTCCGGAAAAAGGAGAATACAGAATAATTTTAAATTCTGATGACAAAGAATACGAAGGCACAGGTTTGAAAAATAAAAGGTACATAAAAGCAGAAAAAGTAAAGATGCACGGCTTTGATTATTCGATAGAAATAAAATTATCTGGTTTAACCGGATTATTAATAAAGAAAAAGTCTGAAAGAAAGAGGAAGAGGAAATAATATGTTTACAAATAAAGAAAAATTTAAAGAACAGTATCTAGAAAGATTTAAAGAAGTAACAGGAGAGAGCTTTGAAAATTCCGGTATGCAAGAAAAATACAATGTTTTGGCATCCTTAATAATGAAGCATGCTAATTCCTACTTGGCTGATACAAAATCAAGAATGGATAGGGATAACAACCAAAAGAGAGTATATTATTTTTCGATGGAGTTTCTAATTGGTAAACTTTTGATAATGAATCTTTATAATATGGGTATATATAAAATAGTTAAGGAAGGATTAGAAGAACTAGGACTAGACTTAATAGAAATAGAGAATGTAGAATTAGACCCTGGTTTGGGGCATGGAGGGTTAGGAAGATTAGCAGCATGCTTTATGGATTCTTTAGCATTTTTGAATATTCCTGCAGTAGGAATGGGTCTAAGATACAGATACGGTTCATTTCAACAAAAAATTGTAGATGGTCAGCAGGTAGAGCTTCCAAATAGGTGGCTTCAAAATGGATATCCTTGGGAGATTAAAAAAGCATCTAAATCTGAAATCATTAAATTTTATGGAAAAGTAAAGGTTGAGAGAATTGAAGATAGGTTGCAATTTATCCAAGAAGATTACGAGGCTGTTACAGCAGTTCCTTACGATATACCTCAGATTGATTTTGATTCAAATGATGTAAATTATATAAGACTGTGGAGTGCAGAAAATGCCTATGGTTTTGATTTAGAATCCTTCAATAATGGAGATTATCTTAAAGCAGTAAAAAACAAGGCAAACGTAGAAGCGATTACTCATGTTTTATACCCTAACGATTCCAACTATAATGGAAGGTTGCTGAGATTAAAACAACAGTATTTCTTTGTAAGTGCTGGGCTTAAAAGCATAATAAGAAGATACAAAAGAAACAACGACAATTTCGATAAATTGGCGGAAAAGATACAAATACAAATCAATGATACTCATCCATCTCTGGTAATACCTGAATTTATGAGGATCTTAATCGATGAAGAAGGTTTTGACTGGGATTATTCCTGGAAATTAGTAACTAATGTATGCGCCTATACTAATCACACTATATTGACAGAAGCATTGGAAAAATGGCCTGTGGATATGATGGAAAAACTTCTTCCTAGAATTTATTTAATAATAGAAGAGATTAATAGAAGATTTATAGAAAATGCCTTACCTATAGAAAAGGATATTAAGATGAGAAACTCTATTTTAAGAGATGGAGTTGTTCATATGGCTAACCTTGCTGTAATAGGTTCAAAGTCAGTAAATGGAGTTTCTACACTTCATTCTGATATTATTAAGAATGAAACCTTTAAAGAACTTTATCAACTTTATCCTTGGAAATTTAACTCCAAGACTAATGGGGTCAGTCATAGAAGATTTTTGCTTAAAGCAAATCCATACCTTAGTAAATTTTTAACTGATGCTATAGGTCCTGATTGGCAAAAAGATGCTGATAAGTTAGAAGAATTAGAAAAACACTTTGAAAACAAGGATTGTACAGAAGAACTTTACCAAGCAAAAAGAAAAAACAAGGAAAGATTAGCTAAATATATAAAGAAAAAGCAGAATGTAGATATAGATATAGATTCTATTTTTGATATACATATAAAAAGGATACATGAGTATAAGAGACAGCTTATGAACGCCCTACATATAATATATCTATATGATAAGATTAAAAATGAAGGTATGAAAATACAACCAAGAACATTTATTTTTGCTGGAAAGGCAGCGCCAAGTTATAGTATGGCAAAGAAAATTATTAGATTGATAAATAGCTTGGCAGATATTGTAAATAAGGATAAAGATGTCAATAAGTATTTGAAGGTAGTTTTTCTAGAAAATTTTAATGTATCGCTAGCAGAAATACTATATCCAGCGGCGGATGTTTCAGAGCAAATTTCTACAGCTAGTAAAGAAGCCAGTGGAACTGGAAATATGAAGTTTATGATGAATGGTGCCCTTACTGTAGGAACTTTAGACGGTGCAAATGTAGAGATAGCAGAAAGAGTTGGAGAAGATAACATATTTATATTTGGTTTAAAGTCTGAGGAGGTAATTAACTACTATAATGAGGGAGGATACTGCTCCTTTGATGTTTACAACTCTAATCCGGAATTGAAGAATGTAGTAAATCACTTAATAAATGGATTTTTCTATGAGGATATAGGAGAATTTGAAGAAATATATGAAAATTTAGTAAATCATAACGATACTTACTTTGTACTGAAAGATTTTGAATCATATATGAAGGCACAAAGGAAAATAGAAAAGACATATAAAAATAAAAAACTATGGTTTGATAAAACCTTGAAAAATATTTCTCGTTCAGGATATTTTTCAAGTGATAGAACAATAAATGATTATAATAGGGACATTTGGAAGGTGAAAAAATAAAAGGAGGTAGTTTATATGACAGATACTAAATGTATTGCCATGCTCCTAGCTGGGGGGCAAGGAAGTAGATTAAAAAAGCTTACAAAGGATAATGCTAAACCGGGAGTAATCTTCGGAGGCAAGTACAGAATAATTGATTTCAGTCTAAGTAATTGTTTTCATTCTGATATTTTTACAATAGGAGTATTGATACAGTATAAACCTCTAATACTGGGTAGATATATAGGTAATGGAAGTTCCTGGGCTTTAGACAAAATTGACCAAGGTATATATATCTTACCTCCTTATGCAGATAAAAAGGGAGAAAGATGGTATAAAGGCACAGCCCATGCAGTGTATCAAAACATTGAATTTATAGATATGTATAATCCAGAATATGTTTTGATACTTTCTGGAGATCATATATACAAGATGGATTATTCAAAAATGCTTGATTACGCTGAAGAGAAAGATTCAGATCTAACAGTTTCTGTAATGGAAGTTGATTGGAAAGATGCAAGTCGCTTTGGTATTATGAACGTGGATGAAGATAATAGGATAATAGAATTCGAAGAAAAACCTGAGGAACCTAAAAATAATATGGCTTCTATGGGTATATACATATTTAAATGGAAAGTTTTGAGAAATGCTCTTTTGAGGGATGCTGCAAATGAAGATTCCATGCATGATTTTGGTAAAAACGTAATACCTATGATATTAAAAGAGAAAGGAAAGGCATATGCATTTCCTTTTGAAGGATACTGGAGAGATGTAGGTACAATAGAAAGCTACTATGAAGCAAATATGGATTTATTAAAAGAAAGGGAAGATTTCAACCTTTATTCTAAAAATATGAGGGTTTACTCCAACAACATAAATAGCCAACCTCACTATGTAGGGCTTTATGCTTCTATAAACAATAGTTTAATTTGCGATGGTTGTATAATAGAAGGAACTGTAAATAATTCAATACTTTCTTATGATGTAAAAATCGGTAAAAATGCAACTGTAAAAGATTCAATAATTTTCAGTAACGCTGAAATAGAAGATGGAGCTGTAGTTGAAAAGACTATAATCGGTGAAAATATGAGAATCAAGAAGAACAAGAGAATTGGAAGTATTGATTCCGACGAGATTACGGTAGTAGGATAGGAGGATAAGATGAAAAAAATAGCAGGAATAATTATAAATTGTCCCAATCAAAATAATCTGGAAGCAATGACCCATCATAGAAGTATACATACCGTACCTTTTGGTGGAAAATATAGGCTTATAGATTTTCCACTCTCTAACTTTGTAAATTCAAATATTAGAAAAATAGGGGTGATAGGGTCATATAAATATAGATCATTAGCTGACCATTTAGGCTCAGGAGAAGATTGGAATTTGAGTAGTAAAAGCAACGACTTATCCATACTACATGGCGGTAAAAATAAAAAGATAGGTGAAATTACTAGAATAAGTATACAGGATTTTATCGATAACAAAGCTTTTTTTAGAAAAATAGCGGATACAACAGATCATATTTTGCTAAGCAACTGTAACTCAATTGCAAACATGGATGTAGAAGAAATATTTGAATTCTATAAAGAGAAAGATGCTGATGTAGTAATGGTTTACAAGCCAAACTATACCTCGGACGATTTGTATAAAGGTATTGGAGTTGAGATAGAAAGAGATGGAACAATAAATAAAATTCTAAACAACTCCCATGAATGTATGGACCATTTTAACCTTTATGCAGGAATGATGTTTATTAAAATAGGACTACTAGAAGATATTATTGAAGATGCTGAAGAATCAGGAGAATTAGATTTGATAGATGTAGTACAGACCAATTTAGATAGACTAAAGGTTTATGGTTATCCAATGGAAGGTTATTTGAAAATAGTTAACTCTTTAAAGTCTTACTTTGATGCTTCTATGTATCTTTTAGATCCAGAAATTCAGAAAGAACTTTTTTATAGTAATAGAAGAATATATACAAAAACAAAGGATAACCACCCTACTAAATACAATGAAAAATCAAAAATAAAAAATTCTATTATAGCTAGTGGTGCACATATAAACGGAACCGTAGAAAATAGTATAGTTTTTAGGGAAGCAACTATAGCTGAGGGTGTAGTTATAAGAAACAGTGTTATAATGCAAAACTGTGTAATAGAAAAAAACACAGAGATAGTAAATGGAATACTTGATAAGTATGTTAGAGTAACAGAAGGCAAGGTTTTAAAAGGGACTGAAGATAAACCACTACTTATCAAAAAAGATTCAGTAATATAGGAGGCGATTTTATGAAAGTTTTATTTGTGGCGTCAGAGGTTAAACCTTTTGCAGCCAGTGGGGGATTAGGCGATGTAGCTGGTTCACTACCGAAGATGATGAACAAAAAAGGTCAGGATGTTAGGGTTATAATGCCTCTATACAGAGATATATCTGAAGAATTTAAAAAAGATATGGAAAAATTAGGCGAATATAAAGTAGAACTTAACTGGAGAAAACAAACTGCGAAAATATACAAATTAAAAAGAGATGGAGTTGTTTACTATTTCATAGGAAATGATTACTACTTTGAAAGAGAAGGTTTATACAAGCATTATGATGATGCTGAAAGGTTTATCTTTTTTTCTAAAGCAGTTTTAGAATTCATACCAAAATTTGATTTTTGGCCAGAGATTGTACATTGCAATGATTGGCATACAGCAATAATTCCGTATTTGTTAAATAAGCAGTATAGGGTACATTATCAAGATTTAAAAACCTTACTTACAATTCATAATATTAAATTCCAAGGTATATATGGAGTAAACACTGCATACGAAATCTTAGGGTTAAAACCTGAAGATATAACTGGAGATATTGAGTTTAAAGGTAATATAAATATTATGAAGGCAGGAATATACAACGCTGACTGGGTAAATACAGTTTCAGAAACCTATGCTAAAGAACTTGAATATGAATATTTTGGAGAAGGACTTCAGGATGTAATAAAAGATAACAACCAAAAAATGTCTGGGATTCTAAACGGCATAGACTATGATGTATACAATCCGCAAAAAGACGAAGCTATATATGAAAGATATACTAGATCAATAAAGAAAAAGAAAACAAATAAAATGATGCTTTTAAAAGAATTAGGATTAGAAGAAAATGACGAAAAACCTTTGATAGGAGTAATATCAAGATTAGATGAATTGAAGGGAATCGACTTAATCCTTCATGTAATGTATGAAATTATGAATTTAGATGTTAACTTAGTAGTACTTGGTACAGGAGAAAAAAATTACGAAAAGTCTTTTAAACAGATAAGTTCTGTATTTCCTAAAAATGCTTCTGTAATAATCGATTTTAACAGCGAAATGGCATCTAAAATATACGCAGGAAGTGATATAATGCTCATGCCTTCAAGGATAGAACCTTGTGGACTTGTACAGATGATAGCATTAAAATATGGAACAATACCTTTAGTAAGGAAAATTGGTGGGTTAAACGATAGTATAACTAAATTTCAACCATCTACAAAAGAAGGAAATGGCTTTGTATTTAGAACATATAATGCACATGAAATGTTTCACGAACTAAAAAGAGGCGTTAAAATCTATAAAAAGAATAAAGAAGCTTGGGAAGAATTAGTTAAAAATGCATTTAAAACAAAGTTCAGCTGGGATGATTCAGCAGAGAAATATATAGAACTTTATAAGAAAATATAGAAGGTGAAATTATGGACTTTGTATTTAACTCTCAAAAGGAAGAATTCAAATATCCCTTTGGGGCAGTAGAGATTGGAACAGAGATAACACTAAGCATAAGAATAAAGAAAAGTATAAAGGCTTCTTGTGAGCTCTTTGCAACCTGTGATGGAGAAGAAAAGAAGATGGATATGGAAATAGATGGCACAGATGATGAATTTAATGTATATAAATCTAAATTCAAGGCATTGGATAAACCCTGTGCTGTTTTCTATTATTTTATAGTACATTTGGCAGACAAAACAATATATATGGGAAATGGAGAAGAGGGTTTAGGTGGAGAAGCTAAAATATACGATAATAATCCAATACCATTTCAAATAACAGTACACGAAAAGAATATATCTGTTCCTAGATGGTACAGAGAAGGCACAATGTATCAAATATTTGTGGATAGATTTAATAAAGCCGGTAATGAAAATCTATATGAAGGAAGAGAAGGCTTTATTAAATATACAGATTGGTATGAAAAAAATAAATATATGAAAAATTCAAAAGGTGAAATAATATATTGGGATATTTACGGTGGAAACCTTCTAGGTATAAAAGATAAAATAAGTTACTTAAAAGAACTAGGTATAACGATAATTTACCTGAACCCAATATTTGAAGCTCACAGTAATAATAAATACGATACTGGGGATTATGAAAAAGTGGATAAAGGTTTTGGCGGAAATGATGCTTTTGACCTATTGATAGAAGAATGTAAAAAAAATGATATTAGTGTAGTATTGGATGGAGTTTTTAGCCATACAGGATACGACAGTAAATATTTCAATAAAATGGGAAGATATGATACTTTAGGTGCTTATCAGTCTAAAAAATCAAAATTTTATGAGTGGTATAGATTTAATGATTATCCTAATGATTATGAATGCTGGTGGGGTACTAAAAATTTACCCAATGTAAATGAAATGCATCCTTCATATATTCAGTATATGTTGACAGATGATGATAGTATTGCTAAAAGATGGATAAAAAGAGGAGCTAAAGGATGGCGTTTAGATGTAGCCGATGAAATTCCCGATGAATTCATAAGAACATTAAAGGAAGAAACTAAAAAGGTAGATCCTGATAGTGTTGTAATAGGAGAAGTTTGGGAAGATGCATCAAACAAGGAAAGCTATGGAGAATTAAGAGAATATCTTTTGGGAAATGAACTTGATTCTGTGATGAATTATCCATATAGAAGGATTTTTAATAATTTTATTTTAGGAAATATATGTGGAGAGGAATCTTTAAAAAGAGTAATGTCCCTCTATGAAAATTATCCTAGGGAGTATTTTTATTCCCTTATGAATCTAATAGGAACGCACGACACCGTAAGAGCATTGACTGTATTTGGAGATGCTCCAAAGGGAAGAAAAATAAGTGAAGAAGATGCTTTTTACTTTGAACTTTCAGAAGATAAGTATAAATTAGCTCTAAAAAGAATGAAAATAGCATCATTTATTCAAGCTACATTTCCCGGAGTTCCATGTATATATTACGGTGATGAAACAGGGCTAGAAGGATTTAGAGATCCATACTGTAGAAGAACATATCCTTGGGGAAGAGAGAACAAGGAGCTTTTAAATTGGTATAAAAAAATGTTCAAATTTAGACAAGATTCAGACATTATAAAAAAAGGTATATGGAAACCTTATTTTTGTAAAAGCTCCGTATTCAGCTATTTTAGAGAATATCAAGACAGAAAAATTTTATGTGCTGTCAATGTATCCTACGATAAAAAGCAGATAGAATTGCCTAAGGGTAAGTGGCAAAATATCTTTGAAGAAAAAGAAGAAGAGAACAAGATATTTCTTGAAGGTATTTCTTGTAGTTTTTTTAAAAAGAAAAATAAAGAAAATATAAATACATAAGATTATTACGGAGGGGTAAAGTTGAAAAAAATATCAATAAATTATTCTAAGGTATTAAATATTATTAACGCTAATGATGTTTACAAAATGCAGGAAGAAATTAGCAATTGTCACAAAATGCTTCACGAAGGAACTGGTGAAGGTTCTGAATATCTTGGGTGGGTTGATTTACCCAAAAACTACGATAAAAAAGAATTTGATAGAATTAAAAAATCAGCAAAAAAAATACAAAATAACTCTGAAGTACTTTTAGTTGTCGGAATAGGGGGTTCATATTTAGGAGCAAGAGCTGGTATAGAGGTTTTAAATCATACTTTTCATAATGAAATTACCTCCAAAAATAGAAAAGGACCTAAGATATATTTTGTAGGACATAATATAAGTTCTAAATATATAAAAGACATTCTTGAAAACATAAAAGATAAGGATGTATCCTTAAATGTTGTATCAAAATCTGGAACGACTACCGAGACGGCAATTGCATTTAGGATCTTGAGAGAATTTATGGAAAACAAATATGGAGATAAGGCCTGGAAAAGAATATTCGCAACTACAGATAAAAGTCGGGGAGCTTTAAAAACTTTAGCAGATAAGGAAGGCTACGAAAGTTTTGTGATACCGGATGATGTAGGTGGAAGATATTCAGTATTAACTTCAGTAGGATTACTTCCTATGGCAGCAGCTGGGGTAAATATTGATAAATTAATGGATGGAGCATTAGATGCTTTTAACGATTTATCAAATAGTAGACTTGAGGAAAATGATGCATATAAATATGCTGTGGTAAGAAATTTACTTTACAATAAAGATAAAACAATAGAAATACTCTTGAATTATGAACCAAGACTATTTTATTTTGGAGAATGGTTTAAGCAGTTATTTGGAGAGTCTGAAGGTAAAGATGGGAAGGGGATTTTTCCATCATCCTTAAATTTTACTACAGATTTGCATTCTATGGGTCAGTATATACAAGATGGTAGAAAAAATATATTTGAAACAGTTATAAATATTCAAGAATCTGATAAAGAAATTTTAATAAAAGAAGACAAGGATAATTTAGATGGATTAAACTACTTGGCCGGAAATACTTTAGACTACGTAAATAAAAAAGCTATGGAAGGAACTATAAAGGCACACGTAGATGGTGGAGTACCAAATATAATGATAGATGTACCAAAGGTAGATGAATATAACCTGGGGTATATGTTTTACTTTTTCATGAAGGCATGTGGTATGAGTGGATACCTACTTGGAGTAAATCCATTTAATCAACCAGGAGTAGAAGCATACAAAAAGAATATGTTTCAATTGTTAGGTAAGCCTGGATATTAAAAAGATATAATTATTTAGAGGTGACATAATATGAATTTTGAGAATAACATTAGTAATACGGCGTTGATATTTGAAGGTGGTGGAATGAGAGCAAGTTATACTGCTGGTATTGTTAATGTGCTTTTAGAAAATAAAATGTATTTTGATTATGTAGCAGGAATATCAGCAGGTTCAAGTCATGCCGTTAATTACATTTCTAGGGATAGAGAAAGAACTAAAAAATCTTTTGTGGACTTTGTAAAGGATCCAAACTTTGGTGGATGGAAATCATTTTTAAAAGGAGAAGGATTTTTTAGGTCAGAGTATTTATATGAAGAAGCATGTCTTGAAAATGCTTTTCTTCCTTTTGACTTTAAAAAATTTATACAAAATCCTGCACAAATAAGAATAGGTGCATTTAATAGAAAAACGGGAATACAGAAGTATTTTTCCAAGGATGATATAAAAAATATATCTGATTTAATGAAGATAGTAAGATGTTCATCATCACTGCCTTTTTTTATGCCCCCAACCTACTTTAAGGGGCAATATTATCTAGATGGAGGAATAGCAGGTGGTATACCCTTAGATATAGCTATAAATGATGGATACGAAAAATTTTTTGTTGTTCTTACAAGAGAAAAAGGATACAAAAAGGGACCTAAGAAAAATATGGCTTTTATGAAAGTATTATACAGAAAATATCCAAATTTGTTAAAAGCTATGGAAGAAAGGTATCTTATTTATAATAAAACATTGGATAAATTAAAAAAATTAGAAAAAGAGGGTAAAGCTTATTTAGTTTATCCTAAAAATATGCCTGTAGATTATAAGGAAACCGGTTATGAAAAATTAGAAGATAGCTATAATTTAGGATATGAACAAGGAAAAGAAGAAGTGGATAGGTGGAAAGAATTTATAACTTGATAGTAGTAGGTGAAATATGATATCTATAAAAGAAATGGAAGAAATGCTTAACGAAATAGCAGAAGAACTACCTGAGCAGATTTACAAAAGGTTAAATGGGGGTATAATTTTACTTCCTGAAACTAAACAAAATAGAAATAGAAAAGCAACAAACTTATACATACTAGGACAATACCATCACGGTGGAGTAATGGGTAGGTATATATCAATTTACTACGGTTCTTTTAGAAGAGTTTACGGACATTTAAGTAAGGGTGATTTAAGAAAAAAACTTATGCACACACTAAAACATGAATTTACCCATCATTTGGAATCAATGGCAGGAGAAAAAGACCTGGAAATAGAAGATGCAAAGTTTATAAAAAATTATTTTGAAAAAAAGAATAAAAATAATGAAAAATAAAATAGAGAATGAAGAAAATTAGATAAGAGTTTAATACTTTATTTTCTTATACAAATTAATGCTTAAGTAAAATCTATTATATGGAATAATTTCTTGAAATAGTGGTAAATATATAATGAACCTATAGTAGTTGTATTATTTAGAATTTATTATATATAGAGAGGTGTTAATTATGAGAAAAATTTTACTACCTATAGAAAGTTTTTCACAAGATCAAGAAGTTATAACAGAAGCAGTGGATATTGCAAAAAAATTCGACAGTAAAATAACTTTGCTACATGTAGATAATGCTCAGATGCTGGTTTCAAGACTTCAATATGAAGCATACGTAGACAGAGAGATGATCACAGAAAAAATAGACAATAAAGAAAGTAAAGAGAGACTAATCAAAGAGTATAAAGATAAAGGAGTGCTAGAATTAGAAATAAAAGAAATAGTAGGAGATCCTGCAAGTGAGATAATTAATGAGGCAGAAGAAGGAGATTACGACCTTGTTATTATGAGAACCCATGGAATGGGAGCTACTAAAAGATTTATGCTGGGAAGTGTAACAAATAAAGTAGTTCACCACATTAAAAAGCCTATTTTAGTAGTAAGATAATAGTAGAAACTAAAAAAGATATCGAGATATTTCTCGGTATCTTTTTTTAGGAACAAGAATTTTAAAAAATAATCGTGATTATAAAAAAACGACAATTCACATTTAAAAGGAAGTATTTAATTGACAAGGACAAGATTAAATAATAGAATTAAAGATATTGTTAATAAGGAAAGGAGTTAATAAAAAATGTGCGATAATTGTAGTGGGGTAGAAGTTAAGAAGAATTTTAGAGATGAAAATGTAGACTTGGAACTTATTACTCCTGTAATTGAAAAATATGGTAAATCAAAGGGAAGTTTGATTAACGTACTTCAAGATATGCAGGATATTTATGGATATTTACCTTTGAGTGCAATGGATTATCTGGCAGAAAAAACTGAAAATAAAAAGGCAACTATATATGGAGTAGCAACCTTCTATACTCAGTTTAGGCTTAATCCTATAGGGAAATATTTAATTTTACAATGTCAAGGTACGGCTTGCCATGTAAATGGTTCAAAAGAAGTATCAAAGGCTATTTGTGAAGAATTAGGTATTAAACCAGGGGAAACTTCTGAAGATGGTTTATTTACAATTGAAGATGTTGCTTGTCTTGGATGCTGTAGTTTAGCGCCGGTTATGATGATAAACGGAGAAGCATATGGTAATCTTACTCCAGGTAAAGCGGTAAAGGTTATTAAAGATTTAAGAAAAAAAGCTATTGAGGGGGATACTGATGAAAATTAAAGTTGGATTAGGTAGCTGTGGTATTGCAGCTGGAGGTAGAAAAGTATTGAAATCCCTTCAAGAGGAAGCTGAAAAATATAATTTGGATGTAGAAATAGAAGAAACAGGATGTATAGGAATGTGCTTTTTCGAGCCTATAGTTGATATAGTAACAGATGATGGTACTTATTCTTATGGGTTTGTAGACGAGATAATAGCTAAAGAAATTGTTGAAAAACATGTGAAAGAAGGAAATATACTAAAAGATAATTTAATATATACAAGTGAAAATCCTCCTAACTACACAAAAAAACAACATAAAATAGCACTAGAAAACTGCGGTGTTATTAACCCTGAAAAAATTGAAGAATATATAGAAAATGATGGATATCAAGGGATAACAAAAGTATTAAAAGAAATGAGTCAGGAGGATGTAGTTCAAGAAATCAAAGACTCTGGATTAAGAGGAAGAGGAGGAGCTGGTTTTCCAACATGGTTTAAATGGAATGCAGCTTTAAATTCTCAAGGAAATCAAAAATATATGGTTTGTAATGCAGATGAAGGAGATCCTGGAGCATTTATGGATAGGAGTGTACTAGAAGGAGATCCTCATAGGCTCATTGAAGGAATGCTAATTGGAGGGTATGCAATAGGTGCTAGTGAAGGTATAATTTATTGTAGAGCTGAGTATCCTCTTGCAATAGAAAGACTTGAAAAAGCAATGGCTCAAGCAAAAGAAAAGAATTATCTAGGAGAAAATATTTTAGGCACTGATTTCACTTTTAACTTAAGAATCAAAAAAGGTGCGGGAGCATTTGTATGCGGTGAAGAAACTGCATTAATCGAATCCTTAGAAGGAAAAAGAGGAATGCCTAGACTTAAACCACCATTTCCAGCACAATCTGGATACTGGAGAGAACCTACTAATATTAATAATGTTGAAACTTTAGCAAATGTGCCTTGGATAATTTCTAAAGGAGCTGAAGCTTTTGCATCAGTAGGATCAGAGAAAAGTAAAGGAACGAAAGTCTTTGCTCTTTCTGGAAAGATTAAAAATGGAGGTCTTGTAGAAATACCTATGGGGATGACCTTAAGAGAAGTAATATTTGATATAGGTGGAGGTATTAAGAAAGATAAAAAATTCAAAGCTGTACAGATGGGTGGACCATCTGGAGGATGTATACCTGCAGAACTATTAGATACTCCAGTAACATATGAAAATATAAACGCAACAGGAGCTATAATGGGCTCCGGTGGAATGGTTGTAATGGATGAAACTACATGTATGGTAGACATTGCTAAATTTTTCCTAGACTTCACCTGTAAGGAATCCTGCGGTAAGTGTACTTACTGTAGAGTAGGAACAAAAAGAATGCTTGAAATTCTTGAAAGAATAACAAAAGGTGAAGGAAAGATAGAAGATTTAGATGAACTGGAACAACTTGGAAATAGCATTAAAGATGGTTCATTATGTGGTCTTGGGCAAACAGCTCCAAATCCAGTACTTACAGGACTTAAGTATTTTAGAGATGAATATGAAGCTCACATAATAGACAAAAAATGTCCTGCTAAGAAGTGTGAAGCACTACTTACATATACTATAGATCCGGAAAAATGTACCGGTTGTACATTATGCGCGAGAAATTGTCCAACAGAAGCGATATCTGGAAAAGTAAAAGAAACACATAAAATAGATCAAGATTTATGTATCAAATGTGGTAACTGCTACGATGTTTGTAATTTTGATGCAGTAAATGTTGAATAGGAAGGAGCGGAAATATGCCTAAAGTAAGAATAAATATAAACGGTAAAGAAATTGAGACAACAGATGATAGAAATCTATTGCAGGCGGCACTAGATAATAATATAGATGTACCACATCTTTGCTTTGATGAAAGAATGGAAGCCTACGGTGGTTGCGGACTTTGTGTAGTAGAAGTAGAAGGTAATCCTAAGTTAGTGAGATCTTGTGCAACTCCTGTAAGAGATGGGATGGTAGTTAATACTAAAACAGATAGAACTAAGTCTGCAAGAAGAACAGCCCTTGAGCTATTGGTATCAGATCATAGAGGAGATTGCAGGCCGCCTTGTGTAATGGGATGTCCTTCTAATACTGATGTACAGGGATATGTAGGCCTAATAGCAAACGGTCAATACAAAGAATCTGTAGCACTTATTAAAGAACAGCTACCTATACCAGCTTGTATTGGTAGAATATGTCCACATCCTTGTGAGACTGAATGTAGAAGACAGCTTGTAGATGAGTCTATATCGATTGCTAAGCTAAAAGCTTTTGTTGCTGACGTTGATTTGTACGATGATAATAAGGAACCATATATACCTGAAATAAAAGAACCAACAGGAAAGAAGGTAGCTATAATAGGAGCGGGACCGGCAGGATTATCAGCAGCATTCTTTTTAGCCCAAGCCGGTCAAAAAGTAGTTGTTTATGAAGCCATGGATAAACCCGGTGGAATGATGAGATACGGAATACCTGAATACAGATTACCAAAAGAAGTAGTAGACAAAGAAACTGCTCTTATTGAACAAATGGGTGTAGAATTTAGATACAATACAAAACTTGGGGAAGATATAACTGTAGATTATCTAAAGAACAACTACGATGCATCTTTATTAGCTATTGGAGCTTGGGAAAGCTCAAGTATGAGATGCGAAGGTGAAGAATTAGAAGGTGTTCTTGGAGGAATAGACTTCTTAAGAATGGTAACCCAAAATGAAGAAGTAAACCTAGGCAAAAAAGTTGTAGTTGTAGGCGGAGGAAACACTGCTATGGATGTTGCTAGGACTAGTGTAAGACTTGGAGCCGATGTAACAGTTGTATATAGACGTACAGAAGAGCAGATGCCTGCGGAAGAAATAGAAATAGTAGAAGGCAGAGAAGAAGGAGTAAAATATAATTTCTTGTCTTCTCCTGTCAAAGTGCTCGATAATAACGGTAAGGTAGTTGGTGTTAAATGTCAGAAGATGGAGCTTGGAGAAAAGGATGCTTCAGGTAGAAGAAGACCTATACCTATTGAGGGAGAATTTGAAGAACTTGAAGCAGATACCGTCGTAGCGGCAATTGGTCAAAAAGTAACCTTAGGTAATATTAAAGGTATCGAAACAACAAAGTGGGGTACTATAGAAGCAAAAGAATATACCTTTGAAACTAATGTTGAAGGAATTTTTGCCGGAGGAGATGCTGTAACAGGTCCTGGTATTGCTATAGAAGCAGTAGATCAAGGTAAGAAAGCAGCAAGGGTAATAAACAGCTATTTCCAAGGGGAAATAATACCTCAAAAAGACACTATTATAGTAAAGCAAGATGATTTAACAGAAGAAGATTTCAAAGACATAGAAGTTGAACACAGACTGGAAGTAGAGGTACTTGATGCTGATTATAGAAAAGGTAACTTCCAGGAAGTAGTAACTAAATATTTTACGGAAGAAGAAGCGTTAAAAGAAGCTTCTAGATGTATGGAATGTGGATGTAAGGATTACTTCGAATGTCAACTTATACATTATGTTCAGGATGACCAAATTGATACTGAAAAAGACTACGGGGTAAATCATAAAAGATATGAAGAACAGACTAATGAATTCATTGATAGAAATCCAGATAAATGTGTTCAGTGTGGTTTATGCGTTAGAACTTGCGATGAAGTAATGGGTATAACAGCTCTTGGATTAGTGGATAGAGGATTTGATGTAAAAGTAGCTCCTGAATTTGATTTAAGACTTGAAGATACAGACTGCATATCCTGTGGGCAGTGTATAGATGTATGTCCTGTTGGAGCTTTCCAAGAAAAAATTAATACTCAAAAAGAAATACCTTTAAACCTAGAAAAGACTGAATCTGTTTGTAGTATGTGTTCCTTAGGATGCAATATTGTTTATCAACACAATGGAGATAAAATATATAAGGTTACTCCAAATAGAGACAAGGATGATGGAATTCTATGTAAAGATGGTAAATTTGGCTTTGAATATATGAATAAAGAAGATAGAATTCTAGGTTCACTAGTAAATAAAGAGAACGCCACATTAAAAGAAGCACAGCTTGAACTTGTTTCTCAGCTAAAATCCGTTAAATATATTAATGGTAAAGACTCTGTAGGATTCTTAGTATCACAAAGATTAACTAACGAAGAATTGTCAGCAGTTAAAGAAATAAGCGAAACTTTAGAAACAGATATGATAGGATCATTAAATATTAAAAAGGGAGAAATCGACTCTACAAATAAATACGAAGAACTTTACAATACTGAGCTTATTTTAGCAGTAGGCAATGTTTACGAAAATTTTGTACCCATGGCTGTAAAGATTAAAAACCTGGGTAAACCTTATATATCAATATCAGAATCAGGTACAAGATTGGATAAATTTACTGAAGAATCTTACCAAGCTAATCTAGGAAAGTTTTTTAAAGAAGTACTTGAAGCTGTTGAAAATGAAAAAGCAAAAGTATCAGAAGAAGCACTAAAAGTTGCTGAAGCTTATAATGGAGTGAATAAACCGATTTTTGTAGTAGATGAAAGAACAGTATCTGTAGAAGTTCAGAATCTTATTAAGGAAATAGCACAAAAAACTGGAAAGATAAACAAACCTTACAGAGGAATTATAGGTCTTAAGGATGGAGCTAATGCTCAGGGAGCTATAAACCTAGGTATTGTTGAATCTGGAGAAAAAATAATTAGTAAGGTTAAAGATAGAAGTATAAAAGCTCTTGTGGTAATAGGAGAAAATGTAGAAGGAATCGAAAAGTTGGATTTAGATTTCCTTGCAACTGTGGATATGTTTGTTACAGATACAGTTAAAGGATCTGATGTTGTTATTCCAATGGCTAACTTAGCAGAAAGCCAAGGTACTATGACCAGAACCGACGGTACAACTCAATCCTTAAATGCGGCTTTAAAACCAAAAACTGGTATAGATAATTTAGAAATGCTTAAAGACATCTTAAATTATTTAAAACCAAATAGAAAAGCTATATAAGAAAAAAACTTAAAGAAATGCAGTCCACTAGGAAAATGGACTGCATTTTTAATTCTATCCTAATAGTTTTAAAATTGTATTATATGTCATATTTGGTACATTTTCAAAAGTGTATTTCATATCAACTCTCTCTGTAGTTTTGTGGCCATCTTTTCCAAAAGTGCCGATATTAACTACAGGTACATTTATAGCTAAGACATCATCTACGTTGTAAAAGTATTTTGTATTCCAAGCAGGCATATTATTTCCTAGACTATCTATAGTTTCTATGTCATCACTTAAGGCCATAAAACTTGAGTCTGATATATATGGATAAAACATCCTAGTTTTAATTGGGTTGTCGGCATAAGACTGAACGTATTTTACGGAGGATTCTACAGCATCCAACAAGGCTTGCTCTTTTTCTGTTTTACCAGTCATTTCTATTCTTGCTGAGAAGGTAGATGAGAAATAAGTTATAATAGCTGGTGATTTGTCCTTCATCCACTTCCAGGCTTCTTCAATAACTTTAACACTGAAAACCCTTAAATCCAAGGCAGGTTCATCCTTATTTAACTTATTTGCAAATTCATATATATGCTCCGAAAATTCTTTGCCGTATTCTTCCTCTAATTCTTTGTATAATTCTTCCCAGGTGTAAACTCTTGTTTTCCATGGTAGAGCTTTGTATTCTACATTACTCATTTCACAGTATTTTTTATAAGATTTATTTAAATATTCTACTATATTATCGTAGGCTTCTATTGCTTTTTCTTTAGATATTTTTATTACGTCTTCAGGAGACATACTATGTGTAAAAAAATTATAGTAAGAATATGCAGCTAGAGCAGTTTGGACAGTATATTTTTCTTTGAAATCCGACTGTTTCAGAGAAATAGGTGGTATGGTTATTTCACCTTGTGCTTCGTCGCATAAATCTGGATTTAGTGAAAATATCCTTGACAACTCTGACAGTAGTAGATTAGGGTCTAAACCTCCGAAAGCTTGCCCAACGTGTGTTTCCTTGCCTGTTGCGTAAAAAGACGGTAAAAGCTTGCCTATACTTCCGTAGTATACATATCTATTTTTGTCTTCAGGGGTATAGCCAGTTGAGTAGTCGGCATTGATACAGGCGATATAATCAAAGTTTTCTTTTTTTTGTAATTTTATAAATTCTTTTAAGCCGGTTATAATACCGTGAGAATTATCTTCTTCATCGCATTCCGCATATGCTATTATATTTCCATCCAACTCTTCCGGATGCTCTGAGAAATATTTTATTAAATACATATGGCCTGCTACTCCAGATTTCATATCAAGAGCACCTCTTCCAAACATATATCTTCCAGATTTTATATCTTCTTCTACTTCTGGCTCTACACCAATTTCTAAAAATTTTTCAGGAAGTTTTTCAGTATCGAAGGCGTATTCTTTTAATTCACCAAAATCATCTACACCAACTGTATCAATATGACCGATTAGTATAATGGTTTTATTAGACTTTCCTTTTGTACCTTTTACATAGGCATAGGCACAGTGTCTGTCTACTTCATCATTGATAGTTTTGACTATTTTAGTTCTTTCAGGATAATTTTTAAAATATTCAAGACTTCTGTAGTAATTGTAAACTTTTTTCGCTACATTTGTTTCGCCATTTGGTTCTCTGACAATACTAGGAATGGCAACCATTTCTGAGGTTAATTGCTTGACTTCTTCAAAACATTCTAAATACATTCTTAATCCTCCTATATAAATAATCATTATTATTATATAATTATCAAAAAGCGCTTTCGGTGTCATGTCGAATTTTTCTTTCACATCGTCTTCAAGCAACGAAAAAACTTCTTGATAAATCTCATCCGTCTTATGACTATTTTTTCGCTTTGTTCTCATACATGGCATGATCAGCGCGATGAATGAGATCCTCTATCGATTCTTGATCCTTGTTATATTGGGCGAAGCCATAACTAATACTGATATCATAAGGCGTATGACTCATCTCATTATGAGCTTTAATGGCGTGCTCAATTCTTTGGAATACGCGCGTCGCTCCTTTAAGATTCATATCATTGAATACTATCAAAAATTCATCTCCGGCTAATCTACAGAAAAAATCATCCTTGCGCATCTGGGATTTGATAATTAAACACAGCGTAGTCAATAAATGATCGCCCTCCCGATGTCCATAACTATCATTAATCGCTTTTAGTCTATTGACATCGACAAAACAAATGGTTGTCTGTACTTCGCCTTCATTTGATTTATTGATTTGCTGATTTAAAAAATTAAGACCTGCTCGTCTATTGGGAATATTGGTGAGCGCATCCGTTAATGCATTACGTTTTTCTTTTTCGTGAGCATATTTTCGTCTTCTGTTAGTCATATACATCAGGAAAACCACCAGACACAAAGCAGAAAAAATCATAATGAAAAAAATAAATAATTCTCTGTTTCGATTAAAATAATCGTTAATCGTATTGGGTTGATTGATAACAATACTACCTGCCGGCAAGCTATTGCTATTGATATTATAGGCCTTCAAAACATTATAATCAAACATATAAGCATTGGGGCTCTGGAAAACAATAGGTATTTCAGTAATACTTTTACCGCGCAGAATGTCAACTGCCATATCTCCCACTGTCTCGCCATGCGTGATGCCGGAAGTCAATACACCCCCTATTAATCCTTTTCCAAGATAAAAATCCCATACACTATAGATCGGTACCCTTGCATTTTCTGAAATCATCCCGATACTTTCATCAAACGTAAAACTATTATTCGATTTGTCTCGATTAAAAGTCAAAAGCAAGATCACATGTCCTTTTTGTAAGCTTTTCACTTTTTCCTGTATTTCAATCATGTTATCATCGTCCCAAATCTCAAATTGTACTTGGTCTTTATAATCTGGGATGAGCAAGTCAAGATTTTTTTGATTCAATAATCCCGTCGTCGTAGTATCATTAATCACGATGATCTTCTCTGTCTGAGGATTCATTTCAAGCGCCAAATCGATAGTGCCTCTTAAATCATATGATTCCACAACTCCTGTGATATTTTCAATCTTGTTAATATTTGATTCCTCAAAATAATTGACGCCGCAAAACAAAACAGGCGTATCTTTAAAAACCGTACGCTGATTTAATCTTATAAAATTAAAAGCATCATCATCCGTGGTAATAATCAAATCAAACTGCTTGTTTATATATTTTCTAGTGAGCAATGTATATAAATTTTGAATATAGACCGGATCCGTATTATTCTTAGTGTCCATATACTCATACGAATATTCGATATGATCAACGCCAAGATTGATTTTAGTCGTAATGGCATGCTCCAAATCATCAGTCCACTTCAACCCCTTATTATACGAATGAATCATCAATACTTGTTGATTTGAGGTTTTTTCTATATTAATCACAATACTGTTTTGTGGCAGCTGCTCAAGCTTGATATTGTTCTTTTTTAATTGTAGGTAATCAAATTTATACTGCGTCGTATCTTCAGTCACCACGGGAATATCCGAAGGGTTTTCACCCTTCAAAACACGAACAGCCATCGTTGCCGCTGTTTCCCCTTGATAAAAGCCACTAGTCAGTTTGCCGCCGATAATCCCATGCCCTAAAGAAAAATCCCATACTCCATAAATTGGAACAGCACACTTTTCAGCAATCATAGATATCGCCTCATTATACTCAAAATGGCTGTTTTGGTTATCTTTAAAATAAATAAGATACAAAAGCAAGCTATCATCGGGTAATGATTGTGTTTTATTAATAATGGCTTCTAGGTTTTCGCCATCTACTCTAATAAAATTGAATCGATTCGCATCATTCAGAATAACCTTTTCAAATTCTTTCATGATGGAAACACCCGTTGGCGTATCATCAACCACATAATAAATATTTTTCGTGTTAGGATGAATCCTGACGGCTGTATCTATCGTCGACCCGATATCAAAGCCCTCTACAACCCCTGTGTATAAAGGATATGTCTCTAGATTTATCTCTTCAAAATAATTGACGCCACTAAACACGACCGGTGTATTCGGAAACAATTCGTCCCCATAATTTAAAAGAAATTCTAATGCGGTATCGTCTGAAGAGACGATTAAATCAAATTTCCGATCCTTAAATTTATATTGGTACATATCAAAAAGCGACTTAATGTATTGCCGATCGAATACGCGCTGAGTATCCATATATTCAACCTGCAGTTTGATGTTGCATTCACCCGAATTGAAGACTGATTTAATTCCCTCATAAATATCATCACTCCATTTGTAGCCTTCATGATATGAGTTTAGAAACAAAACCGTCTTAATTTCAGATGATGCATAGGCATCCGCGATTTTGAACGAACTACTGATTAAAAATATTAATATCAATGAAAATAGGATCATTCTTAATTGCTTTTTCATTTCCACCTCTCAATACACATGTCTTCATAACATCATTATTGTCATTCCCTCTCAATCATATCAAAAATCATCTTCATCACAAGCATCAGCGACACGACGACAAATACCGGTTTGATAAATTTTGAACCCCTCGTCAACGCTAGCTTTGCGCCAACTTGACCGCCAATTATCATAGAAATCGCTATGGGAATTCCATAATAAAACGCCACTTCTCCACTCTTTAAAAAAGCAATCAATGATGACAACGCTCCGAAAGAAGACGCGAATTTATTGGTACCAAGAGCAAATACGTCGGCAGGCCGGTTGCCAAAAGAGCAGGAATCGTGATCAAGCCTCCGCCGCCGACAATAGCATCCATTAATGATGCTAAAAAGTTAGCTAAACAAATTACAACCTAAATTCCACGTCTACTTTAAATTTCATCATTTATTAGTGGTTTACCTAAAATTCAAGTAACATCTTCTACATTTTACCATGTATAACACCCCCTTTCAACAATACCTTTTTAGTTATTCAAGTACTTTTGAATTTTAAAAAGACTTAATAAGCCTCGTGTATAAACGAAGTCAAAAGCTGATAATTCAACATGTTTTCGAGCATTTTTCATTCACCCAATAGGTGAAAGTTGAATTTTGAAGGAACGCATATTTATCATGGCTTTGAGTGCGTTTTTTAACTTATTGACGTAGAATCTAGGCGATTAATAATATTTAGTTTCAATGCCAAGGGTATATGTTTTATTAATGAATAAGATTTATACTCTGTGGTAAATATATAATAAGAAGAAAATTGAACAAATAAATTTTGAGGAGATGTTAATAATGAAAAAGATTCTTATACCAGTAGAAAAAAATTCTGAAGAAAAAACTACCATAGATGAAGCAGTTGAATTTGCGAAAAAGTTTGATAGTAAAATAGTTTTATTAAACGTAGATAATAGCAAGGAGCTTTTAAGAGATTTAAATAATGGCAGTTTTATAAATGAAGACAGACTTTATGAAAAATTTAAGGATACAACTTTTTTAGATCAAGTAAAGCAGATGTACAGCGATAAAGGCATAGATACTGATACAATTGTTAAAGAAGGAGATCCTGCATCAGCTATATTAGATGAGGCTGAAAAGGGTGATTACGACTTGGTAATAATGAGAACCCATACAATGAAAAAAAGAAAGAGATTTATGATGGGAAGTGTTACTAATAAAGTGGTACACCACATTAAAGTGCCAATAATGATAATAAGATAGTATAATATATTAAAAATAAGCACTGAAAGAGAGGCCACTGAAAAGTGTCCTCTTAGGTTTACTGAATTAATAAACAAATAAAAGCTTGAAAGTACTAATTTAAAAGAACTTTCAAGTTTTTTTATGATATAATATTATATGAAAGTTAATCTATTTATCCAAGGAGCTAATAATGATAATAATAGAGAGAATTAAAAAGGCATTGAGAAGTATATGGTTTTACCCTGCGGTTTACGGGTTAATATCTTTACTAGGTGCTTTTTTTATAATATTGATAGACACAAGATATTTGACTCAATTTCACAATAGTGTACCGGAAATACTTCTTACAAGTACTGAATTAGCAAGAGATATACATGGAATTATAGCCAGTGCCTTTATTACTATTACTACCTTTACTTTTTCAACTACTATGGTAGTACTTACTATGTATATGTCACAGCTTTCTCCAAGAGTGGTTGAAAATTTTCTAAAAAATAAAAATACAATGCAGTCCTTCGGCATATTTGTAGGTGGATTTATATACTCTATTGTATCCCTTCTTTTTACTCGTAATACTTCTGAAGGATATCTTGTAATTTCTGCAAGTGTTGGGGTTGTATACATAGCTGTAGGGTTGGTTTATTTTCTTCTTTTTATCAATAGTGTTGCAACCTTTATACAAACTAGTAATGTAATAGACAGACTTCATAAAGAATCAGTGTTAAAAATAAAAAAGTATAAGGGAACTTTAAAAGATAATCCTATAATAAAAGAAATAGATAAAGAAAAGTATAGAAACAATAAAGCCATAAGGTCTATTGAAAGTGGATATATTCAGAAATTAAATTACAATGAACTATCGTCAATAGCAAATAATAAAAAACTTATTATTCACTTTGAAAAAGTAATAGGGCAGTTTATTAATAGAGATGAGAAAATATTTACTATATATTCACAGGAAAGTTTGGAAGATAAAGAAGAATTACTTGATAAAATTAAAAAACTTATAATCATAGGTAATAGAAAAACAGAAGAACAGGACTTTAGCTATACAATACAAAAAATAGTAGAAGTAGCATTGAGAGCTATATCACCTGGTATAAATGACCCGAATACAGCTACTCACTGTATAAGGATTATAGGAGTGCTTTTAGGAATGCTCTCTAATATAGATGATGGATATATTGTGGTAAATGAGGATAAAGAATCAGAGGGATTGGTATTATTAGAAGCATATAGCTTTAAAATGATTCTTCATGATGCATTTACTCAGATAGTGCACTATGGGCATGCAGATATAACTGTGGTAGTAGCTATAATTAGAGCATTAAAATATGTTTCTTTTAAAAGTAAAAAGGACAACAAGAAAATAATTAAAGATTATGTTGAATTCATATATAGAAAAACGAAAAGTGAAGATTTAGACCAATTTGAATTAGAAATTATAGATATGGAAATGGATAGTTATTATAAGTATAGTTAAAAGGAAGATACAGTATCTTAAAAAACTTTGAGATTGGATAATATATTTTTATAATAAAATCCTTAGTAGGAGCTAATTATTAAAGGCCGGTTTTAGCCGGCCTTTGTTTTATAATTAATTTAATATGTTTCAACAAATAATTCAAAATGATCTTGTGGGTGATCACAAGCTGGGCATTCTTTAGGAGCTTCTTTTCCTTTATGAATATAACCGCAGTTGTTGCACTTCCATGCTACTACTCTGTCTCTTTTAAAAACTATGCCTTTTTCAATGTTGTCTAAAAGTTTTAAAAATCTAGCTTCGTGCTTTTCTTCAACTTCTCCTACTTCTGTGAAAACATCGGAAATTTCTTGAAAGCCTTCTTCTTTCGCTATTTTTGCAAACTCAGGATACATTTCAGTGTGTTCTTCATTTTCACCAGCTGCAGCAGCCTTTAAGTTAGCCCTTGTATCTTGGAAGTTTACTGGAAAATTAGTACATACTTCTATTTTTTCGTCTTCAAGTTCTTCTCTTAAAAATTTATAAAACCTCTTAGCATGTTCTCTTTCATTTCCTGCAGTTTCTTCAAAGATATTTTTAATTTGCACATATCCGTCTTTTTTTGCTTGAGAAGCATAGTAATCATATCTCATTCTCGCTTGAGATTCTCCTGCAAAAGCTGTCATAAGGTTTTGTGCTGTTTTTGTTCCTTTTAATTTACCCATGGTTACCTCCTTTATTTATTGTCTATGTTATTATAGCACATAAATATAAGTGGATGTCAAAGGAATTTTGTTTATATAGCAAATAAAAGAGTTGAAATCATTTTTAATAAATATTTTTGAATGATTCTTTGAAAGTATCAGCTGTTATTTTCTTTTTGCATTCATCGCAGATGTATTCTATTTCTTCGTCTAATAGTTTTTCTGAATACTTTATTGTTTCTAAAGTAGTATAATTCTTACCGCAAACTTGGCAGGATACCAATTCGAATTCACGGTTCCATATTGTCCTAGTATCTTCTGTTTCTTCAACTTTTATTGCATCTGAAGGACAAACTTCTGCACAGGATCCACACCCTATACAGTCTTTTGATTCATCATCGTAGGGAGTAGAGACTTTCTTTTCACTGCCTCGCTGTACCATTGATATAGCATTGGTACCTAATTCTCTGCAAGCTTCTACACATAAGCCGCATAATATGCAGTCGTCATTAATTTTTTGAATATATTTTTTCGGTTTATCTATGTTATATTCTTTAGCTAGGTTTTGTACATATTTATTATCTGGAGATTTCAAATACATAAGCATTACTATATCTTTTCTCATCTTTATAATTTCTTCAGTGTGAGTTTGAACTTCCAGATTTTCTTTTACTGGATACGCACAAGAGGATACTATTTTTTTTCTTCCTCTATCTTTTATTTCAACAAGGCACATTCTGCATCTTCCTAATCCTTCAAATCCTTTTTTATGGCAGAGGCTTGGTATATCTATTTTTTTTCTTTTGGCTAATTCAAGAATTGTTTCACCTTCATGAGCTACAAGCTCTTTTTCGTTAATTTTAACTTTCAAGTTTACCGCCTCCAATCTTTATTGCATCTACAGGACAATTTTCATAACATTCTCCGCAGGTGATGCAAGAGTTCTGATCTATTTCGTGAGGTTTTTTAGGTTCTCCTGATATTGCATCTACAGGACATTTTTTAGCACAAATCCCACAACCAATACATTGGTCTCTATCAATGTGGTATGAGGTAAGGTTTTTACAAACTCCTGCTGGGCATCTGTGGTTTTCTATATGTTCCATATATTCATCTTTAAAAAATTCTATGGTTGTTTTTACAGGATTTGGAGCTGTTTGTCCTAAACCGCACAAAGAACCTTTTTCTACGGTATCACAGATATCGATTAGAAGTTCTAAATCTTCCTTGGTACCATTTCCTTCTGTAATATTTGTAAGTATATCAAGCATGAGTTTTATACCTTCTCTGCAAGTAGTGCACTTTCCGCAGGATTCTTCAGATAAGAATTCCATATAATAACGAGCTACTTCTACCATACAGGTATTTTCGTCCATTACAATAACACCACCAGAGCCCATCATAGAACCTATATTATCCAACGAATCAAAATCTAAATTAACGTCTAGATGTTCTTTGGGTATACATCCTCCAGAAGGGCCTCCTGTCTGTACTGCTTTAAATTCTTTATCTTTTATTATGCCTCCTCCTATTTTGAAAACTAAATTTCTTAGAGATGAGCCCATAGGGACTTCTACAAGACCTGTATTTTTAACCTTTCCTACCAAAGAAAAAACTTTGGTTCCATAGTTATCTTTAACACCTATTTTCTTAAACCAATCTGGACCTTTTAGAAGAATAGGAGGTATGTTTGCCCAGGTTTCTACATTGTTAAGTATAGTCGGCTGGTTCCAAAGACCTTTTTCGACACTTCTTATGTATTTGGCTCTTGGTTCCCCTACTTTTCCCTGTATAGAGGCCATTAGAGCACTTGATTCGCCACAGACAAAGGCACCTCCACCTCTTACTATTTCTAGATCAAAATTAAGTCCTCTTCCCAAAATATTATTTCCTAAATATCCGTGGTCTCTTGCTGAGTCTATTGCTATTTGCATATTTTTTCTAGCTAATTCGTATTCATCTCTTATATATAGGTAACCTTGATTTGAACCTACTGCATAAGCGCATATTATCATACCTTCTATAACTGTGTTTGGGTCACCCTCCATTATACTTCTATCCATAAAAGCACCGGGATCGCCTTCATCACCGTTGCATATTACATATTTAGGAAAGTTATTGTAGCTTGCACAGGTTTTCCATTTCACACCCGTTGGAAATCCTGCTCCTCCTCGGCCTCTTAGGTAGGATTCTTCTACCATATCTAAAACTTCCTCTGGTTTCAAGTTAAATAAAACCTTTTTAAGAGCCTCATATCCATCTCTCTCTATATAATCTTCAATTTTAGAAGGATCTATTTCTCCAATATTTCTTAATGCAATTTTATGTTGGTTTTTATAAAAAGTTGCATTTCTATGATCGGTTATTTTAGTTTTAGTATTTGTGTCAAAATATAAAAGCCTATCTATAATCTGTTTCTTAATTATAGTTTTTTCTATAATTTCTTCTACATCCTCAACCTTTACTTTGAAATAAGATATATCATCAGGTAGAATTTTCACAACTGGGCCTTTTTCACAAAGTCCGTTGCAACCTGTAGGCTTTACAAGAGGTGTGACTGTGATTTCTTTTTCCTTACTTAAAGATTTGAACTTTTCGTATACTTCGTAGCTGTTGTTTGCTAAGCATCCTGTACCACAACATACTAGAATCTTTCTTTTGCTACTCATTTTTACCCCTCCTGATTTCCTCTAAGACCTTATGAACCTTATCTTTTGTCATATTACCATAATATTTTTCATTTATAACCATTACAGGAGCCAAAGCACATGCCCCCACGCAGTTTACAATCTCAACCGAAAAAAGACCATCTTCTGTGGTTTCTCCCGGCTTTATAGCGAGAGATGATTTTATTTCATCTAATACTTTATCAGAACCTCTAATGTGGCAGGCTGTTCCGTTGCAAACTTTTATAACAAATTTTCCCTTTGGCTCTAAACTTAGAGCTTTATAAAAGGTAGCTATACTGTATACTTCATTCAATGGAGATTCGATGTATTTTGAAACTTCATACATAGCTTCCTTTGGTATGTATTCGTAGTTTCTTTGGATATCTTGAAGCATTGCAAGTGTATATCTTTTGTTTTTAGGATATTTTTCTAGTATTTTTTCTGTATTTTTTAAGTTTATTTCTATTTTATTTTCCAAAGCTATCACCCTTAGTCGCATATTTAGAACACCCATTGGAAACCAATGGATGTTCTATAAATTTTTATTTAATTATAATCTTTTGTTTATAGAAAGTTCTTTAAGCTTTTCTTCTGTTGGAAGTCCATCTTCAGTCCAACCTCTAGTTTGATAGTATTCTTCAAGCATTACATCTAACTCAGCAACCTTACCTTTTGCAGGTCCACTTTTAACAGGTTCATTTAAAATTCTAGGAGGTAGTATATCATCCTCTTTGGATAAACCAGCTTCTAAGTTAAACATTTTTTCCAGGTTCCATATTCTCTCTCCAACTTTAAGCATATCTTCATCGGAATAATCTAAACCAGTAGCTCCTCTAAGCATAGCGGATATTTCTGGTAATCCTAATGCAAAAGTGGTAAATAAGCATATATCTGATGAATCTACTAAACCAGTTAAGTCTTGGAATATTTTAAGAAGGTCGGCTTTACCTTCTGTAACAAGAGGGTCAGTTTTTTCTGGAACTCCTAAAATCTCTGGGGATGTTAAATAGCCTCTAACGTGACATCCACCTCTATTACTTGTAGCATAAGATAGTGCCATACCTTGAATAGCTCTTCCGTCGTAGGCAGGCATTTCTTGTTTTTTAACTGACATTGATAGTTCAGGGTGGCCATAATTTTCAGCCATTCTATATGAGCCTAAGGCTAATATATCTCCAAAACCATCTCTTGCCGCAGTTTTTTCAGTCCACTCTAAAATGCTATTTGCATCTCCAAATTTAAGCTCTTTTCCACCTAAATCTTCTTTATTAATATAACCTTTTTCGTATAGTTCCATAGCACAGGCTATAGTTGAACCCATTGTTATTGGATCCATTCCATACATATTACATACGTGATTTGCTTTGTCGATTTCATTCATATCGTCAACACCGCAAGCTGCTCCAAAAGACCACCCAGCTTCGTATTCAGGTCCAGCTACAATACCTTTATATTTTCCATCTGGAATTTTTATAACTCTTCCACATCCAATATTACAAGCAAAGCAAGCTTTGTTTCTTACTAGATAATTTTCTGTTAAATATTCTCCGCTTATATTTTCTGTTCCTTCAAATCTCGTGCTTTGGGAATTTCTAGTTGGAAAAGAATGAGCTTCGTTCAAAATATTGGCAAGAACCTGGGTTCCATAGGTTGCAAGTCCACCACCTATACCACTTATAGGGTCTTTTCTAATTTTATTTCTAGCATCAAGTACAGCTTTTTGGAAAGCAGTATTATTTGCCACACCTATGCTCTTAGTTCCTTTAGCTACTACTGCTTTAAGATTTTTGTATCCCATAACAGCACCTAATCCAGATCTTCCAGCTGCTCGGTCTTTATCGTTCATTACGGTAGAGAATAGTACTTGTTTTTCTCCAGCCGTACCTATACAAGCTACTCTTGCTCCTTCACTGGTTTCTTCTACCAAAGTATCTGTAGTTTCAAAAACATTTTTACCCCATAAATGAGAAGCGTCTTTTAGTTCTATAGTATCGTCATTTATATATAGGTAAACAGGTTTTTCAGATTTTCCTTCAAAGATTATTCCATCATAGCCTGCAAACTTTAATTCAGGACCAAAATGTCCTCCTGAGTTTGCTGCGCCTATAGTACCAGTTAAAGGTGCTTTGGCTATTACGTTGAAACGTCCAGCACAGGATGCATAGGTACCGGTCATTGGACCTGTCATAAATATAAGTTTGTTTTCTTCACTTAAGGCATCGATTTTAGGGTCTATTTCGTCATATAATATTTTGGAACCTAAACCTCTACCACCTATGTATTTCTTTGCATCATCCATGTTTAAGTCTTCTAATTTAATTGATTGTGTAGATAGATTTACTCTTATAAGTTTTCCAGTCCAGCCTCTCATGAATTACACCTCCTCAAATGCTTCTTTAAATTGGCCAGCGATATACTGTTTCTTCTTTAGGAATCCATCGAGTTCTTTGAATTCTAAAGCTCCTGTATCGCAGATTGCTACACATTGAGGCGTACCTTCGCATAAATCACATTTGATAACCTGCTTAAGTCTTGGACTGTAGGTCATGTTACCAAATGGGCACGCACTTACACACATTTTACAGCCGATACATTTGTCGTGGTCTACTTTTACTAGTCCTGTTTTTTCGTCTTTGGTAATAGCATTTACAGTACAAACTGTCATGCAGTGAGGGTCTTCACATTGCAGACAGGTCATAGGGACCTGTAAACCTACCTCGTCAAAAGATAACACCGAAATTGCTGAATCTTTTGGATTAAATCCATCAGTTTTTGTGTAGGAACATGCTAATTCGCAGAGCCTACAGTCGGTGCATTTTTCTGGTGATATTACAATACCTTTCATAATATTCTGGTCTTAGGGACCAGCCACCTCCTTTAGATTAGTTTATTTATAATATTGAAATTGTTGAACGCATTTAAATAAAAAAAGATATATATCAACATCTGCTGATATATATCCCTTTGCACATTGGCGGGTATAAAAATTACTTTTTATGCCTTTCGTTCATAGAGGCCTATAAGGTCTGAATGAATCGGGATTATACTTAGCCTCCAGCTACTGGAGGAAAAATCGATAAAACATCTCCTTCTTTTAAAAGGGTATCAGATTTTCTATAACTTCCGTTTACCATTACTATTCCTAATTCTTCTTCATCTATTTTTAAACTGTTTATTACATCTTTAATTTTGGTTCCTTCGTTAAATGATATTGTTTTCTTTTTCCATCTACCATTGCGGAAGGAAGCGAATAATCTTACTTCTATATTCATTATTAAACAACCTTTCATTAATGCATATTATAACACCTTGTTAAATAATTTTCAAGTATATGTTCTTAATTGTAAGTTAAACTTTATCAATAAAGATAATCTTGTAATTTAAAAAAATATGATAAATAGAACAACTTATACTTGTCACCATTATAACTGTTGTGTTGGAAGAGATTGGGCTTTCAGCAAAGAAAAAAATAATGATTAGCCTAGGCTAATCATTATTTTTATAAATTATTGAAAACCAGTGCAAATTTTTCGATTTTGTCAATATGTAAAACTTCTTGATTTTCCGAAGTATTAGCTACTTTTTTAATTATAGTTTTTTCTATAAAATTCATTTTATCAAAGTTATATTCTCCGCCAAAGATATCTATTGTTAAAGCATGGTTAGAAAGTTTTTCGGGAAAACAGGCTTCTAATTCATCTTTTACAACTTCCCCTTCTGCTAAACCACAGATGAAAAGACCAATATTTTTATCCATCAATTTATCCATATTACGATTACAAAACTCAGGAACTTCTTTGCGAATTTTCCCCATATAAACAGAACCGCCTATGATTATATTTTTGTAGTTTTCAACATCTATATTTTTTGATTTTTTAATATCAAAGATTTCAATATTTCCATTCAATTTTTCTGCGAGTAATTCAGCACATTTTTTCGTAAATCCTCTCTTTGTAGCATATGCTATAAGAGTTTTCATTTCAAATTACCTCCCTTTTTAACGCAGTATATCTAAAGCATTTTCTACGGACTTCATATAAGCTTTAGAGGTCACAGTAGCACTAGATACAACATCTACTTTTATTTTTTGTTCATCAATAATTTTCTTGATTATTTCTTCTTTTACTTCATTTTGAGATAAGGTGATATCATCTGTAAATTCAATATCTACAATTTTTTTGTTTTCTATTGTTACCTTAGCTTCATTAGACCATCTACCAAACTTGAATTTTCCAGTATAAAAACCGTCATCTTCTAGATAGCTTAAATCAACATCGTTAACATCAATGTTTTCTCCTTCTTGCAAACCTCTAGTTAAATAAAATAAAACAAATAAAATTATACCTATAATAACCACTACTGCAGTTATTATTATTTTTAATTTTTTATTCATATTGTCTCCTTTCTTACAATCTATTAAATAATATCTGTTAAAATATTATAAGTTAGTATTTTTTATGTCAAGTATTATATAAAAAATACTACAAATTAATACTAATATATTGTATCATAATAATACTTAGATTGGAGGAAAATATGAATTGTAATTTATGCAAGGGCAGAAGTAATGTTTTTTATGAAATTAAAGATATAAAATATTACAAATGCAGCAGATGTAATTCTATATTTATGGACCCTGAAAATTATTTAACCTATGAAGAAGAAAAAAAAAGATACAAAGAACACAACAATGATGTTGATGATGTAAGATATCAGAATTTTGTATCTGATATAGTAGGAAAGGTAATGAAAGATTGGAATTATAAATATACATTAGGCTTGGACTTTGGAGCAGGTACAGGACCTGTTATTACGAAATTACTTAAAGATGCTGGATATGACATTGATATGTACGATCCTTTCTTTTTTGATAAAGAAAAGCATTTAAATAAAAAATATGATTATATAGTAGCTTGTGAGGTAGTAGAGCACTTTCATAATCCCTTGAAAGAGTTTGAGCTTTTATATTCTTTATTAAAAGAAGGTGGAAGAATTTACTGTAAGACAGAGATATATTTTGATTATATAGATTTTAAAAGTTGGTATTATAAAAATGATCCTACCCATGTTTTTTTCTATAATAAAAAAGCATTTGAATGGATGGTAAAAAATATTGGATTTAAAGAGTATAAGGTTGACAATAGAGTTATAATTTTAACTAAATAGAAATCAAATTTTTTAAAAAAATACCAAAAAACACCTAAGAACTATTGAAAAAATAGATAATTATGGTATAATAAAAATACAACAAATACTTTATTTATGAATTAATGTTTAGTTACGTTTAATGTGAATAGATATTTTGAAAAATTCAAGAAGAAGTTCATTATTAATTAACTAAATGTTGAATATAGTTGGTGAAGTAGGTGTTGAAGTAATTTCTCCAAGGAGAAAATTACGTCATATTCTGTTAGGGTGTTTATTCCCCTAAAAAGGAGAAAACATGAAAGCAGAAGTTTAGGAACTGGTTCTCTAAAGTTAACTCTGGGAGGGCCAGTTTCCGTTTTTGTAAAAATTCAATATATTTATACAAATATGGAATTAATATGGTAGTTCCATATTTTTTATTGAATAGGTTTAAATATGATTATATAATCATGCATATAAGTACAAATTTTAGGAGGAAAAATGGAATTATTTAAAGAATTTAGATTAGGAAAACTTAAATTAAAAAATAGAATTTTTTTAGCACCTATAACTACTATTAAAGATGTAGAAAGAATTTTTAGTATGAAAAGCCTAAACTTCTTAGAAAAAAGAGCTAAAGGTGGAGTAGGATTAATATTTACCGGAGGATTTCCAGTTTTAGCAGAAGGTGATTGTTTATCTTTGGATCTTAAAAGGAAATTCAAGGAATTAGCGGATAGAATCCATAGACATGATTCTAAGGTGTGTTTGCAGCTCAATCCTGGTTCTAAATGGACTGAATACAATTTAAATAAAAGCTTGGTAAATACTTTCAGTGAAAAAGATATTAAAGGTATAGTGGGAAGTATGGGAAAAGTAGCCAAAGTGGCAAAAGAATCAGGAATCGACATTGTTGAAATAAATTCTTCTGGAGGAAATCTTTTGGATCAATTTCATACAGAATTATGGAATAGTAGACGAGATGGATACGGTGGAGATATGGAGAGCAGGTTGAAATTTTCTTTGGAATGCATAGAAAAAATAAAATCCACCTGTGGTAAAGACTTTCCGATTTTACTTAAATTCACCCCATATCATGGAACAGATAAAGGAACTCAGATAAATCAGGGTAGAAAGATAGCTAAAATACTTGAGAAAAGTGGAATTGATGGACTTCATATAGATATTGGATACAGTGATGCATGGTATAAATCAATAGATACAGTTTACCAAGAGAAACCTGAACAGATAGACTTTGCCTTTGAAATAAAAAAAGAAGTTGAAGTTCCTATACTTTCACAAGGGAAACTCTCTAATCCAGAAATAGCGGAGAAGGTATTAAGAGATAAAAAAGCAGATTTAATAGGTTTAGGACATCAGCTTATAGCAGATCCATACTGGCCGAGAAAAATAAAGAACAATAAAACTTATGATATAGTGCATTGCATTAGCTGTAATGACTGTTTAAGTTCTTTGTTAAATGAAGGAGAAATTAAATGTGCTGTAAATCCACTATGTTTTAATGAAAAAACTTTAACCTCTAATAAAACTATGAAGAGTAAGAAAGTACTAGTAATAGGAGGTGGACCGGGGGGAATTATAGCAGCAATAACTGCTGATAAAAATGGGGCTCATGTAGAGCTCTGGGAAAAAACTAATAGACTAGGTGGAAATTTCCTAGCTGCAGGCAATGATTTCTTTAAAAAAGATATTAGAATATATATGAATCATCTGATAAGTAGACTTAACAAAAGTAATGTTGAAATAAAACTATTAAAAGAAGGAAAGGTAGAAAACATCAATATTGATGATTACCATAAGGTTATTATTGCAACGGGATCAAGACCTGCAGATACTCCTATAAAAGGGAGAGAAAAGAAAAATGTCTTTACCGGCAATGACATACTTTTGGGTGATGAAAAGTTTGGTAAAAGAGTAGCAATTATTGGAGGAGGACTTGTAGGATGTGAAGTTGCTGCTTTTTGTGGTGAAAAATCTGATGAAGTTTATATTTTAGAAATACTTAAAGATATTTTAGTTAATGAATCTCCCGGAATTAACGACGAACAGGCTTTGAGAAACATCCTTAAGGAAAGAAATGTAAAAATATATGGTAATTCTGAAGTTGTTGAAATAAAAGATAAAGAAATAATATTTAAAAATAAAGAAAAAATAGAAAAATTAAAAATAGATACGGTAATCATGGCAGGAGGATATGTTTCTAACAATGATTTATACAAACAAATAGGCGGAAATAAAAAAGTATTTGTAATAGGAGATGCCATTACACCGGCCAATGTAATCCATGCAATTCATCAGGGATTTAAGGAAGGCAGCAATTTGTAGAGTTGGTATTTACAATCATAACTGTTATAATATAACTATAAATTCGAGAAGGTGAGTTATGGAAAACAAAAGCAAATTTATTTTCATAGGAATAATGTTTTTTAGTGTTGTTGCAATAGGTATATACGGTTATTCAGTTCTTCTTGGGGTAAGTTTTTTGGATGCATTGTATATGACGGCTATTACTATATCCACAGTTGGATATGGTGAAGTTGGTGAAATGACTGGTGAAGCTAAAATATTTACAATATTCCTAATTTTTTCCGGGTTAGGTGTTGCTGGTTACGGGATAACAAGTGTTTTTGCCCTATTTTTTGAAGGTCAATTAAAAGATGAGTGGAGGAAAAGAAGGATGGAATATAAGATAAAAGAATTAAAAGATCACTATATAGTTTGCGGTGCTGGAGAAGTTGGCAATATAGTTATACAACAGTTTAAGGAAAATAACTTAAAGTTTTTAGTAATAGAAAACAACCAAGAAAGAGTGGAAGAACTTAAAAAAGAAGGCATACTGACTGTAAATGACGATGCAACAAGTGAAGATACTCTTATTCACGCTAGAATAAAAGAAGCCAAGGGATTGGTGTCAAGTTTGTCAAATGATGCAGAAAATGTTTTTACAGTACTTACTGCTAGACAGTTAAATCCGAATATTTACATAATAGCAAAAGCGATAGAAAAAAATGCATATAAAAAATTGGAGAAGGCTGGAGCAAACAATACTATTTCTCCAAATGAAATTGGAGGTAGAAGAATTGCGGCTATGGTTATAAGACCGTCGGTAATTTCATTCTTAGATGTTATGACTAAAGCTGATAATGTGTTGATAGATTTAGAGGAAGTTAAAATTGGACCAGGTTCAGATTTAAAGGGAAAAAGTTTAAGGGAGGCGAAGGTACCTGAGAGGTCCGGATTAATTGTACTAGCTATAAGATACAAGGAAAACAATAAAATAAATTTTAATCCTAGCTCAAAGGAAGTTTTACATGAAGAGGATGTAATGATAGTATTAGGAAAACCTGAACAGGTTGATTTGCTAAAGAGGATAGCTTGCGATAAGTCAAAATCCTGTATAATATAAATTTAATTGAGGATGACCATAAAACAGATAATCAAGAAAATGATTAAAGAGTCTTAAGTTTTAAGATGTGAATAGTAACTCCAATAGCAACTAAAATCAAAAAAATTCTAACATGAATTATATCAACAAAATAAAAAGAAATGGATAAGGTAAGATAAAGCAGTGATAAAGTTTTTATCTTATCTTTTTTTCTGATTCCCTTATAAGTTATATAATTGTAAATATATTCACCAAAAACTTTATGATTTATCAGCCAATCATGGAGTTTTTTTGAACTTTTTAAATAAAAATATGAAGTAAGTAGTAAAAAGGGAGTGGTTGGAAGAATAGGTAAGAAGATACCTATTATACCTAATATTAAAAAAAACGTACCCATTATGATAAATGTATATTTTTTGATTTTATTCTTTTCCATTAAAGTTCTCCCTATAAGCTTGTCTTATATGTTTGTTAGACTAATACTATAACGACTCTTTTATTAAATCAATCTTTATATAAAAAAATAAAGATTTTACTGGAAATGGGACAAATTTTCTAATGGAAGGTTAATCTAATATTAATTTGTATTATAATATATGGAATAGTATAATAATTAACATAATAAATAGTTATTAAACAAATAAAAAATAATCACCTTAGTATTAATAATTTAGGAGGGAAAAATGGAGTACGGATTATTAAAAGAAGATGCAAAAAGTAAACTTTCGGGAAATTGGCCAAAAGCTGCAGTTGTAACCTTTGTTTTGTGGTTACTTACAGACGCTTTTACTCAAGAAGCTTTTATAAAATTCGGAAGTTCAGGAAGCACAACAGTAAATCCAGCTAGTGGGTTGTTTAATATAATAAGTTTGATAGTTACCGGTTCTTTAGCATTAGGAGCTATATACTTTTATATGAAATTAGAATCAGGGGAAGAGCCTAATATAAGCATAGTTTTCGATGGATTTCAAGATTTTAAAAGAGGATTAATATTTCATTTAGTTTCATCAATATTTATTATTTTATGGACACTTTTACTTGTAGTACCTGGAATAATAGCAGCTATTAGGTATTCGATGGGATATTATTTGATGATTGAAAATCCTGATATGGAACCGATGGAAGCTTTAAGAGAATCATCAGAACTCATGAAAGGTTATAAAATGGACTTTTTTATGTTTGCTTTATCTTTCTTAGGTTGGGCATTATTATCTGCAATAACCTTAGGAATTGGTTTTTTGCTACTGGTACCATATTATCAAATGTCTAAACTTAATTTTTACAGAAAAATAACAGGAGATACTAGCATAGGGAATGATAATTTTTACAAGATGTAAAAAAATATAAAAAAATCTCTAAACATAACTTAAAATAGTTGTTTAGAGATTTTTTATGCAAACTTATCTTTTGTAAAATCGGTTGTTCATCTTTTCGATTTCATCCCAATTTAATTTTTCCAGTATTTTCCCTACTAATTTAATAGTTTCCTTGTAATCATTTAGTGATGCATAATTGTAATGAGTATGGATATATCTTGAAGGTATACTAAGGGCTAAAGTAGGTACTCCCTTGTTTGAAAGATGAATTTTTCCAGCATTCGTACCGCCGGAAAGTCTTACTGCTTCTTGATATTTTATATTGTTTTCACCAGCGATTTTTTTAGCAAATTTAATTAATCCAGGATGATAAATACAAGAGGAATCTCTATGTCTTATCTGAACTCCTTTGCCTAGTCCGGCCTGAGAAGATTCTTCGTCTTTGTGCTGTTCATCAG
>JAWOEG010000010.1:0-14461 GCA_046482875.1 Eubacteriales bacterium
CCACTGCTACAACAGCAATTACAATAACTGCTATTACTATTTTTAAATTTTTACTCATAATATTACGGGTATAAACCCTACCTCCTTTTATTTATTATTTAAATTCTACACTATTATACATTAATATTAAACATAAATTATTATTATTTTATGATTTTGTTATTTTTTTAACTTAATATTTTCCTTTTTAAAAAATCAAATGAATAGTTAGCCGATCTTTCTCTAATAATATTTCGCCCACCTGGGTAATTACTTTCTCTTACGTGTGTTTCACCTTTATGATAAAGCGCTATATAGACTAAACCTACGGGTTTTTCAGGTGTTCCCCCATCCGGACCAGCTATACCTGTAACAGCAAGACCTATATCTGTTTCTGCTGCTATGGCTGCTCCTTTAGCCATTTCTCTAGCTGTTTCACTACTAACAGCACCATATCTTTCCAATGTCTCTTCTTTTACATTTAATCTTTTTATTTTAGCTTCATTACTATAGGTCACAAATCCTTCTTTGAAAACTTTTGAAATCCCTGGATATTCAACTAACTTTGATGATATCAATCCACCAGTGCAGGATTCTGCTGTAGCTATTGTAAGATTTCTTTCCAAAAGTTTTTTGCATACGTATTTTTCTATTGAAGTTTCATCAACTGGATAAGCATTTTTGCCAAATCTTTTCAAAAGTTCTTCTCTTATAGGTTTGATTAACTCTTCTGCTTTTTCTTTGTTTTCTGCTTTGGCTGTTATTCTAAATACAACCCTGCCTCTGCCTGCAAAGGGAGCAATAGTAGGATTTTTTTGAGATTTTATTAAATCCATAATCATCGTTTCGGCTGTGGATTCTCCCAAGCCTGTAACAATAATCTTTTCTCCAACTACTACTTCATTAGACTTTTCTCTTAAATATGGAAGTACTTTTTTCTCCATCATTGTTTTCATTTCTATAGGTGGCCCAGGCATTAACAAAGCTATTTTTCCCTTTTTTTCTATTATACATCCGTTGGCAGTACCGCAAGTATTTTCGAGTATTTTAGACCCTTCCGGAAAATATACCTGCCTTAAGTTGTTTTCCGACATATCTTTTTTTAATCTCTTATATATGTTTTTTACGTGCAGAAAACTATCTTCATCATAATTCATACCAAGCTTAAAGTATTGAGCTGCTATCTCTTTAGTTATATCATCTTGAGTAGGCCCTAAACCTCCAGTAGTTATTAAAATATCTACTCTATCTAAAGCTAACTCAAAAGCATTTTTTATTCTTTCAGGGTTATCGCCTACTACACTGTGATAGTATACATCTATTCCCAACTGTGCTAATTTCACAGATATATATTTTGCATTTGTATTTACTATATCTCCATGGAGCAATTCCGTTCCTATGCATAAAATTTCTGCTTTCATAATATTCCTCCGTATCTTTTATTGAGTATTATTATACTACTTATTCTACTCTACTTCAAAATTAAATTAATTTGAATGTAAACCCTATTCGTACTATAATATACTGTAATAGAAGTAATTTCTAATCTAATTCTAATGAAATGGTAATGGAATTCAAATAATTAGTTCATATAATTATGGTGAATAGTAGAGGAGGTATATTTATGGTTAACTTTAATGTAAGTGGGGACAAATCTCATCTTAAAATCTTTAGTCTTATTCTATTTGTAATAGGATTAATATTGCTTTTATTTCCCGGACTTATAGGTTTTTTAGGAATAAGAATCGCTGCTGTAGCAATGGTAAGTTTTTGTATTTTTTCTTTTTACGTATCTTCTGATTCCTTAGTGAGATTAAATAGATTATATCTTGTATCCGGTATGATAGGAGGTATCATAATATTTATATTTCCATCTTTAGTTATGGTATTTACCGGGATAGGAATACTTGGATATGGGGCTTATAATTTATACAACTTAATCAAATTAAAAGCCTACAAGGATAGGGTTGCCCTATCAATTGATATAGTAGCTATACTTTTGGGTTTATATTTTATTTTTAACGGTACTGGTGCAATAAGGCAAGTTATTAGAATACTAGGTATGTCAGCTGTTGTAGTAAGTTGCTTTGTATTCTATAAATCTCTTGAAGATTAATACACATTAAACTCCTTCGAATTTTCGAAGGAGTTTTTTTAAATTAATGCTATAAATAAAGGAACTAAAATCGGAACAAATATAGACATCAAAAGTCCACTTACAAAAGACACTACTGCAGTCTCGCTATTTGTATTTCTAGTTATTATTGGTAAAGTTGTATCCATTGCTGTAGCTCCACCAAGAGCGATAGTTTCAAAGTAGCCTATATACTTGGCTGTAATTGGTATGAATATTATAGCTAAAATCTCTCTAAATACATTAGTTAAAAAAGCTATGGTACTTAATTCGCTAGAATAAGGAGCAATAAGTATAGCTGATAAACTGTACCAACCAAATCCCGCCCCAACGGCTCCTCCTTCAAATATATTCATTCCTATAAACACTGAAACCATCATTCCCCCGAGAATGCTACCTATAGCTGCCGATATTGGGATCAACAACAATTTGAAGCCTATTTTTTTCAAATGAATAAAAGCTTTCTTGTTGCTTCCTATATCTATTCCCACAAAAAATAATAATAAACACAATCCTATATCTAAAAGTATGTCTGTTTTAGCCATAAATTCAGGCTCTAATAAAAAAATTCCAGTTCCTATTCCTGCAAAAAGTACCAGTAAGATTTTAGCTGTCATTTACAGACTCTCCTTTTAGATGGGATTTGATAATATATTTACTAACTATAAAGACCATAAAAGCACTTATAATTATAGTTGTCACTGCATAGATTACTGCTTTCAAACCAATTGAATAAATAGCATCTAATATATCTCTGTCTAAGCCTATTCTAAGTCCCATAATGAATATTAAAACATAAAGAAAAAAAAGCTGTAAACTTCCGGCTTTTCTTATTAATTTTTTATGTATTAGTCCTTTATAGCTTAACAGTCCTCCTATAACAAGAAGCACTAAGTAAAGCAAAACATTAGTAAGCATTTGCTACTCCTTTCCTTTATTTATCTTAAATAATTACCTATTAACACTATTAAAGCTATATGTCCTGGGTAAAACCCATAACCAATATACTTATTTATTCTTATTTTTATAGGATATGATGCAAATATTATGGGCACGGATAAAATACTAAACATTTGTATTAAATGTATGAATCCAATATAAGGGGATCCAATACTATTCATTATCACATATATACCTGTCACTAAGCTAAAAAATATCATGGATTGTTTGAAATCTTCTCCGTAAAGGTAAAATACTAGAATAATAGCTAATCCATAGGCAGCATAGTCTGTATTTAAAATCTGGGCTAATATAAAGAAGGCTATCCACACCGTATTTTTTCTCTCATAAAAATAAAGCATCATTAGTCCCAAGGTAAAGGTAAACATTACATTTAAGTACAGTGCCTGCCCTGAAAAATAGTAAAAAGGAATTTGTGTAAGTAAAGCAAATATAAACATCCTTAATATGTATTTTTTCAGATTCGATGTTCTTTTAAATCCTAGTGCTAAATAATATGCAAATATAGGATATGCTAATCTTCCTATTATTCTAAATATTATAAAATATTCGTTTAAATAATATGGAAATATATAATAACCTACGTGATCTATAAGCATAGTAATCATAGCTATAATTTTTACTATATCGTTCCTTAATTCGTAATTTTTATTCATAAGCACCTTCCCTTCTAATCTACAGTAATTATATTAGATTAACTATAATAATGCAAAAGTTAAATTTTGAAAACTTAATTATTTTAGACTTGATATATTTATTATATTTTGTTAATATTATTATAATATTTTTTTGATAGAGGAGTGATTTATATGTTTAAGATTTCAACTTTTAACAAGATTTCACCTGTAGGTTTAGATTTATTCGAAGAGAATAAATATACAGTAGAGGCTGATAACTTAGAAGATGCCCAAGGTATGGTTTTAAGAAGTCATAAACTTCATGATACTAATTTCCCTCAGTCTTTAAAAGCTATTGCAAGAGCTGGTGCTGGGGTCAATAATATACCTATAGAAAAATGTACCGAAGAAGGTATAGTAGTTTTCAATACACCTGGAGCTAATGCAAACGGAGTTATGGAATTAACTCTTTTATCGCTACTTTTAAGTTCACGAAAAGTTACTGAAGGAATTGAATGGGCACAAACTTTAGAAGGAGATGTATCGAAAAAAGTAGAAAAGGGTAAAAGTCAATTTAAGGGACCAGAAATAAAAGGCAAGAAACTGGGAGTTATAGGTCTTGGAGCAATAGGCGTTTTAGTAGCTAATACCGGTATTAAATTGGGAATGGATGTAATTGGTTACGATCCCTATATTTCAGTAGAAAAAGCAATAGGATTATCTTGGGATGTAGAATATGCTAAATCTTTAGAATATTTATTGAAAAATTCAGATTATATTACTTTACATATACCATTGATGGATAAAACAAAAAATTTCATAGATAAGAAAGAAATAAAAAAAATGAAACCTACTGCTAGAGTTATTAATATGTCTAGAGGTGGATTAATCAATGAAGATGCTTTACTTAAGGCGTTAAAGGAAGATAGAATTGCAAAGTATGTTACTGATTTTCCAAATGATAAGATAATTAATTCTAAAAATGTAGTCGGACTGCCACACTTAGGAGCATCAACTTACGAATCAGAAGAAAACTGTGCTAAAATGGCAGTTATTGAACTTAAAGAATATTTGGAAGAAGGAAAAATAACAAATTCAGTAAACTATCCTGAATGTCATTTAGAAAGAACAGAAGGAACTGAAAGAATAACAGTCTTTAATAAAAATGTTACTCATATGATTAGTTCATTATCATCTGTCTTAGCCCAAAATGATATAAACATTATTGAGATGGTAAACAAGAGCAAAGGTGATTTTGCATACAATGTTGTTGATGTAAAAGGAAATATCACTGAAGATATAATAAAAGAACTCAATGATATTGAGGGTATAATTAAAGTAAGACATATAATATAAAGTAATCCTATAAAAAAGACTGCTGTACAAGCAGTCTTTATTTTCTAATAGTGTATGTTAATTCTTTTTCATAAAGAAAACTCAGCAGTTTTGAGATTTCTCCTCTAGTAATTAAATCATCTGGAGCAAATGTCTTCTCATCCCTGCCTTTTATTAGTCCTGTTGAATAAACCTTTAACAATCCTTCTAATTCATCTTCATCTAACTCATCTATGTCTTCAAAAATTATCGGTTCATACTCTCCATGGAATTTCAGAATCCTTCCTAAAGATTTAACTACTTCTTTTCTTGTAATAGAGGCTTTAGGAAATATATTCCCTTCTTCCGTATCAATTATATTATTTTTATAAAGCATATAGGTAGCTTCAAAAGCCCAATCACTTACCTGGTCTAAATCTTTGATAATTAATTCTTTTTCAGAATTTTCAAATTCTAAAATCCTATCCAGCATTACATAAAATTCTTCTTTTGTTACTTCGTCATTAGGTTTAAATTCAAGCTGAGATTTCCCTTTTACTATCCCTTTTATGTATAAGTCTTCAATAAATTCTTTTGCCCAATGATTTTCTATGTCTTGAAATTCTATTTCTGGAATTTCTTTTTTATCCCTTTGATCAATATTTTCTTCCAAGGATTTTTTCTCAACTAAAACCAGCCAATTTCTAGCAACCCATCCAAGCTCACTACCATCTTCCTTGGCTATTTTATGCCAATAGTATCCTCTCTCTAAATAAGGTTCTTCTTTAATATAAAATTCATCACCATTATTGACCTTACCTATTATTTCGCCAAAAGGCTCCTGTCTTAAATTTAAAGTTGAACTAGTTTTTATACGAACTTTATCACCTTGATTAAATAAAAGTATATCACCTTTATGAACTTCCTCAGGATAGGGTATATTTAAAGTCTTTTCCGGCAAACCTTCTTTTGGTAAATACGATGTATCTATATTACTCATTTCCTGATTATATTCTGATTCTAAAACATGGTATATCAAGTCCTGATAACTGTACTTTTTAATCCAAGTGCTGTGATAATAAGGAATCATATTGGGATTGTTGCTTTCTACATAACTATTATATGCCCAAAGTGGAAAATACCAACTTTCAAGAATATTAGGATCCATATAACCAACTGTAGGAATTTTTTTAGATGCACTCATATCCCATTTATCTAGAAGTATATCTGCACCAACTTCTATATTGTAATAGATGTCACTTTTTAACCTGCTACTATCATAGGTTCCTCTGCTATTATGTATCTGCATTAGGCCAATACTACCAGATGTACCTATTTTAACGCTCCCATCTGATTCATAATGTTGAAATACAGATTCCGTTCTTGCTATTGCTTTCATGATAACAGAAGGTATTCCCCTTTTTAATGCTACTTCTTCAATCATAGACTCTAATTCTTCCCTAGAAGGATTAACTTCACCATAGGCTAGTATTGAATTTGAAGCAATTAAAGTACCTATAAGGATATATAGAAGTATCTTTTTTATCTTCATATTTCACCTCTAAACTTTATCTATTATTTCATTGACTTTTTTGTATATACTTTTGTATTTTTCTTTAGATTTTTCTAAGCTGTTATCCACTACAGAGTAATATATTTTTAATTTAGGCTCAGTTCCTGAAGGCCTTACAACAAAGCTTGAACCATCTTCAAAGATATACTTTAGTACATTTGATTCCGGCAGATCAATCGAAGCTTTTTCATTTTTAGTAAAATCAATAGAAACTCTTTCTTGATAATCCTTCTTCATAAGTATTTTTCCGTTAAAATATTCATTCAAGTTCTTATTCCTAAAAGTGTTTATAATTTTTTCTATTTTTTCTTTGCCTTCTATACCTTCAAGCTTAATGTTTTGAAGTTCATCTAAGTAATATCCGTATTTTTCGTAAAGTTTTTTCAATTCTTCATTTAATGAACTTCCATTTTTCTTAAAGTATCCAGCCATTTCTGACGCTATTAATGCAGCTGAAACAGCATCTTTATCTCTTACATATTCCCCGATTAGATATCCAGCGCTTTCTTCGTATCCAAATATATAATTTTTATCTTCGGTTTTGCTGTATTCTTCTATTTTTTCTCCAATGAATTTAAAACCCGTTAATGTATCTTCGCAGTTAACTCCATAGTTGTTTGCTATTACTCTTCCCAACTCGCTGGTAACTATGGTTTTAATAATTAAAGAATTTTCTTTTATTTCATTTTTTAATTTCATCGATTCTAAAATGTAGTATATAAATAAAGCTCCAGTTTCATTTCCAGTAAGAAGCTTGTAGTTTCCATCTTTATCTTTGCAGGCTACTCCAAGTCTATCTCCGTCTGGATCTGTTGAAAGTATGAGTTCAGCATCTACTTCTTTTGCTTTTTTTATTGCAAGTTCAAAGCTTTTTTCATCTTCTGGATTAGGAGATTTAACAGTTGGAAAACTACCGTCAGGCTTCATTTGTTCTTCTACTATATACAAGTTTTGGTATTCCATCTCTTCTAAAAGCCTTTTTATAGGTACTATACCTGTTCCATGAAGTGGAGTATAAACTATTTTAATATTCTTATCTATATTCTCGTTAATACTTAAAGTTTTTGATTTTTCTATAAATGAATCTTCAATTATTTCGAGTATTTCAACTATATTTTCTTTCTCAACTTCATTTTTAAAGTCCGAATATTTTATGTTTTTAAATTTCAGTTTACCAATTTCTTCAATTAGTTCTTTTGACATATCTGGTACCATCTGACATCCGTAATCCCAATAGACTTTATATCCATTATATTCTGGTGGATTATGACTAGCTGTTATTATAATACCAGCCGTAGCTTCTAAATATCTAACTGCATATGATAGCATAGGTGTTGGTCTTAATTCTTTAAACAGGTATGCTTTAATATCATTTCCTGCTAGAACCCTAGAAGCAACTTCTGCAAAGTATCTTGAATTTTCTCTACAATCATAACATATAGCTACAGAAGGATATTTAATATCTTTGCTTTTTATAAAATTCGCCAGCCCCTGAGTTGCTTTTGCTATAGTATATTTGTTAATTCTATTTGTTCCTACCCCCATTATTCCTCTCATCCCACCAGTTCCAAATTCTAAATCAGAATAAAAGGCTTCCTTTACTTCTTCATCTGTAAGCTTAAGAATTTCGTTTTTTGTTTCTTTATCTATATACTTATTTTTCAACCATTCCCTATATCTTTCTTTATATTCCAAAACTCCCATCTCCTTATTTAATAATATTTTTCAAATACTCTCTAAAATTATTGCCTAGTTCTTTATCATTTAGGGCGAACTCAACTGTAGCTTCTAAAAAGCCTAGTTTGTTTCCTACGTCGTATCTTTTTCCTTTAAAGATATAAGAATACACATCTTGTATTTTAGATAAGTTTTTTAATCCGTCAGTAAGCTGTATTTCGTTTCCTGCTCCTGGTTTTGTGTTTTTTAAAATATCAAAAATATCAGGACTAATTACATACCTACCTAGTATTGCTATATTAGAAGGAGCTTGTTCTATTGTAGGTTTCTCTACTAAGTCACTTACCTTATAAAATCTCTCGGAAATTTTTTCCCCTTTTAATATACCGTATTTACTCACATCTTTTTCAGGTACTTTTTGTACTCCTATTATAGTACTATTGTATTCTTCATATTTGTCGATTAACTGTTTTATGCATGGTATTTTTGATTTTACGATATCATCTCCCAACATAACTGCAAAGGGTTCATCACCTATAAAGGATCTAGCACAGTTCACTGCATGTCCTAATCCTAAAGGCTCTTTTTGTCTTATATACTGTATGTTTCCTAATTTTGAAATGTTTTCTATCTCTTTTAGTAAATCTAATTTTCTTTTTTCTTTTAATTTATCTTCTAGTTCGTAGGATTTATCAAAATGATCTTCAATCGATGTTTTATTTCTTCCTAAAATTATTAATATATCTTCAATTCCAGCAGCTACAGCCTCTTCTACTATATACTGTATTGAGGGCTTATCAAATATGTTAATCATTTCTTTTGGTTGTGCCTTTGTGGCTGGCAAAAATCTGGTTCCTAATCCTGCAGCTGGTATTACTGCTTTTCTTACCTTCATATTACCTCCAAATAAAAGTATATAAAAACTACATTCTCTATTCTCTATAACTTTTTTTACTATCACTAGAAAGCAATGAACTTTCATAAACATCAAGCATTTCTAAAGCTTTTCCTGTACCTTCTGCTACACAAGATATAGGATCTTCTGCAATGTAAACAGGTACTCCAGTTCTTTTAGCCACTAACTTATCAAGACCTTTTAATAAGCAACCTCCACCTGTCATTATTATGCCTTTTTCACTTATATCTGCAGATAGTTCTGGTGGCGTTTTTTCAAGTACTGCGTGAACCGCATCAGCAACTGTTGTTACAGTTTCTTCCAATGCTTCCAACATATCTGTAGATGAAATAGTTAAATTTTTAGGTAATCCCGTAACTAAATTTCTACCTCTTACTTCTACAAAATTCTCTTCCTCTACAGGAAAAGCTGTTCCTATACTTATTTTTAAATCTTCTGCACTTCTTAGACCTATCATAACATTGTATTTTTTTCTTATGTACCTAGCTATAGCCTCATCAAATTTATCTCCTGCTATTTTAATTGATTTGCTAACTACTATTCCTCCCAAGGATAGAACTGCAACATCTGTAGTTCCTCCTCCCATATCTATAATCATACTGCCTGAAGGTTTGGATAGTTCTACTCCAGCTCCTATTGCCGCTGCAACAGGTTCTTCTATTAAGTATGTTTTTTTAGCTCCGGCTTGATTACAAGCATCTAACACTGCTCTTTTTTCTACTTCAGTTACTCCGCTAGGAACACATACAATTACCCTTGGCTTAAATATTGATTTTCCAATAGTTTTTTTTATGAAGTATTTTAACATTTTTTCTGTAATGTCAAAATCCGAGATAACTCCATCCTTAAGGGGCCTTATTGCTACAATATTGCCGGGAGTCCTTCCAAGCATTGATCTTGCTTCTTCTCCAACTGCCAAAATTTTATCTGTATTTCTATCGATAGCAACTACAGATGGTTCCTGTAGTACGATTCCTTTTCCTTTAATGTAAACAAGTACAGTAGCTGTACCTAAGTCAATTCCCATATCTGATCTGATACCCATAATTTCCTCCAATTTGTATTATTGTCATAAGTTATTATACCTAATTTTTTTAAATATATAAAGTATTTTAGCACTTTTTAATACTTTCTTTAATCTTAATTCCTGTAGGTGTTATAGCTATGCCTCCTCTAGCTGTTTCTTTAAAATCGCTATGCATACCATCACCCACACTTTTCATAGCTTCTACTACTTCATCAAAAGGAATAACGCTCTCTATTCCAGCTAAAGCCATTTCAGCCGATATCATAGCATTAACTACTCCTGAAGCATTCCGTTTTGAACAGGGAGATTCAACTAATCCTGCTATAGGATCACATATTAACCCCATAATATTTTTAAGTGAAATAGCTGCTCCATTTAGTGCCATTTCAGGTGAGCCACCCATCATTTCTACGACTGCAGCAGAAGCCATCGCTGCTGCTGAGCCACACTCAGCTTGACATCCGCCTTCAGCTCCTGATACAGTAGCATTTATTGTTATCACTTTTCCTATGGCTGATGATGTAAACAATCCTCTTATAGCTTCTTTTTTTGATAAGTTGTATTCTTCAACTATTGTTATTATGGCCGCAGGTATTATGCCGCTAGATCCAGCTGTAGGCGCCGCACAAATTTTACCCATTGATGCATTGTGCTGAGAAGTTGAAAAAGCTTTTATCATCGCCTTATTTAATACATCTCCACATATGGTTTTACCGCTATCCATTCGGGTTTTTAATTTTTTTGATTCTCCTCCTATAACTCTTCCCAAGGTTTTTCTGTTTTTTTTAACTGACGATTCAGAAGCGTTTTTCATTACTCTATAGATTTCTTCCATTTTTTCCATGATTTGTTTTTCTTCAATATGTGTATCCCTTATTTCTGTTTCCAAGGCTAGTTCCCATATAGTAATATTTTTTTTGTTACATATCTCCAAAATATCTTTTCCACTTCTATACATTTTCATCCTCCTTTATAGGAAGTATGTATATTAAGTCTAACATCTTTTCCATTTTTTTTATTTTATCTATAACTTGTATTTCTACTGTTTCATCTGTTTCTATAATCATAGATGCTTCTTTTTTACTATGACTCCTAATTACCTTCATATTAGCTATATTAACACTTTCTTCTGCAAGAATATTCGCAACATCTCTTATTACTCCTTTTGCATCTATATGCTTTGTAATAATTGTATAATACTCACCAGTAATTTCAACTTCAAATCCATTTATATTTGTGACTATTACTGCTCCTCCACCTATTGATGAACCCGTTACTTTGACTATTTCTCCTTTTGATGTTTCTATTGATATCATTGTTGTATTTGGATGAACTGTCTTAAGGTTCTTTTTACCAAATTCTATATGAATGTTTTTTTCTTTCATTATTTCAAGAGAATTCTTTAGTCTATCATCATAAGGTTCCATACCTAGCAACCCTGCAGCTATAGCTTTTTTAGTACCGTGGCCTTCTCCCGTTTCAGCAAAAGAACCGTGAAGATAAACTACAACCTTTTCAATATCTTTTTGAGCTGCATACCTTGCTATTCTTCCTAATCTAGCAGCACCTGCAGTATGAGAACTTGATGGACCGATCATAATAGGACCAATTACATCAAAAATACTATTAACCTCTTTCATTATTTTTTCCTCCTACTGAATTTAAATACTACACATTTATTGGAACTTTTTATTATATGATTACTTTATTATAAATTTACTTTATTATTCCAACTCAATGTAATTGAACTACATTATATCACAGATATATCAAATTTCTAATTGATTCTTACTAATTTTTATGTTAATATTTTCTAAGGGAATGAAGTTCTCCCATAGCAATTGCTAAAACCGCTTTTAAAGCTGATGACTTCTGCAAATACAATAGCAGAACATTAGCTTTTTTTGTTCTGAAGGGAGAATTTAATGTTATTTAGTTTGTCATTAATAATGATTATAGGCTTTACTCTTAGTGGTTTATTCAATCGCATAAAAATACCAGGCATAATTGCAATGATACTTACAGGTGTTATCTTGGGACCCTACGTTCTTAATTACATTTCAGAAGATATTTTAAATATTTCTCCAGACTTGAGGGAAATTGCTCTTATCGTAATACTTTTAAAAGCAGGACTTACATTGGATTTGGAAGATCTTAAGAAAGTAGGTAGACCTGCCTTACTTTTAAGTTTTATACCTGCCAGTTTGGAAATCTTAGCTATAATAATTATTGCACCAATATTATTTAATATTCCCCTTTTAGAGGCTGCTATACTTGGAACTGTAGTTGCTGCAGTATCGCCGGCTGTTATAGTACCGAGAATGATTTTTCTAATACAGCATGGTTACGGAAAAGAAAAAAGAATTCCTCAGATGATTTTAGCTGCTGCATCCGTAGATGATATCTATGTAATTATTTTATTTACTTCATTTTTAAGTATGTATAAAGGACAAGGTTTTAATTTCTTGTCTCTTATCTCCGTACCAATCTCTATTGTCTTGGGACTATTACTTGGACTTATATGTGGTCTGTTTTTAATATGGTTTTTTAAAAAAATTCATATAAGGGATACTATAAAGGTTATGATTATACTAAGTGTATCTTTTCTTTTAGTAACTTTAGAAGATTTACTTACAGGGTATATTCAAATATCTGGACTTTTAGCTGTTATGTCTTTAGGCATAACTATGTTGAAATTTTATGAAATTTTAGCCAAAAGACTTATGAGTAAGTTTTCTAAAATTTGGGTTGGAGCTGAACTTCTTTTATTTGTACTTGTAGGTGCAGCTGTTAATATCACTTACGTTGGAAATACAGGGTTATATTCTGTATTTTTAGTTATAAGTGCACTATTTTTTAGGATAATTGGTGTTAGTCTTTCTCTAATTAAAACCGGTTTGAATAAAAAAGAGAAGGCTTTCTGTTCTGTTTCATATCTTCCAAAAGCTACTGTACAGGCAGCTATTGGAGCAGTACCTTTAACTATGGGAGTACCTTCGGGTAATTTAATTCTTACTATAGCTGTTTTATCTATTGTCATTACTGCACCTATAGGATCTATAGGTATAGATAGAAGCTTTAAGAAAGTTTTTAACGGAAAATAAAAGTGTCTTTATTCATTTAATAGCTATATTACAATCCATTAGTGGAAAATCTAATTAGATTCTCCCCAAAGGCCTAAATTATTTTCTCTGGCATAGTTTTCAGCTTCACGCAAAATTTCATTGTATTTAACATCAGGAGGATATGTTACTGCAAAGGCATATCCTTCTTTTACTATAAGTTCATTAAAAAATGTACCATCTTCTAAATATATGTATCTCAAAAGTCTATCGTAATCATCTTTATTCGAAACATCTTTTTCTAAATATACAGTTTTACCTTCAAGTATATTTTTTGTATAACTACTGGCTTCTTTTCCATAGTATTCAACTTCTCCAGCTTCCTTTACGCTTTCAGGGGTGTTAATTCCTATCAATCTAACTCTTTCTCCTCCTGAAATCACGATAGTATCTCCATCTACTACTCTTTCTACTATAGTTTTTTCCATGTTTTTAAAATTTTCAGGTGCATCATTATCTGCAAATAAATTATATGCTATTAAAACTATGATTATTAATAAAGCCGGTCTGGGAATACTTTTTATCTGACTAACTTTCATGGTTTTTTTCCCTTTCTAAAATTTCTGTAAGTATTTCTACTAATTGAGGATCAAATTGCTTCCCTGAAAATAGCCTTAATTCTTTTACTGCCTCTTTTTTCGTTTTTACAATGTTGTATGGTCTAGAAGAAGTCATAGCATCGTATGCATCAACTATTGACAATATTCTGGAAAGTAGTGGTATTTCTTCTCCTTTAAGACCTTGAGGATATCCCGAACCATCCCATCTTTCATGATGACACAAGATATATTCTGCTATATGAGCAATATCAGGTGAAGATAAAGCTATTCTATAACCTATTTCAGGATGTTTTTTTATTTCTTCCCATTCATCATCATTTAATTTTCCTTTTTTTCCTAATATCTGGTTATCTATTCCTACCTTGCCTAAATCATGTAAATTAGCTGACAAAACTAAATCATCTATAGAATCCTGAGAAAGTCCTATTTTTTCTCCTATTTTTCCTGCATAATGGATAAGTCTTTCTGCATGTTCTTCAGTTTCCTGGCTTTTTTCAAACATTGTGGCCTTAATTGAAGAAAGAATTGCATTGTGAGAACTTTTCGATTCCAGTATTTTTCTTTTCCTCATAAAGTTTTCTG
>JAWOEG010000022.1:0-9821 GCA_046482875.1 Eubacteriales bacterium
AAGGTAAGACGGTAATAGGGGAAGATAATATCATTGGGCCGGGTACAAGAATTCAAAGCTCACAAGTAGGAAGCAATAATGAAATTGAAAATTCAAAAATAATAAGATCTACCTTAAAAGACTATAATAAAATTGGTCCTTATGCATACATAAGACCAAAATGTAAAATAGGCAGTCATGTAAAAATTGGTGATTTTGTTGAAATCAAGAACACATCAATAGGAGATAATTCAAAAGCCTCTCACCTTGCCTATTTAGGAGATGGGGAAATCGGTGAAAATGTTAATATAGGCTGCGGAGTAATATTTGTAAATTATAATGGAAAGAAAAAAAGTAAGACGATAATAAAAGATGGAGCTTTTGTAGGAAGCAATTCAAACTTAGTTGCACCAATAATAATAAATGAGGGCGCTTATATTGCCTGTGGTTCTACAATTACTGAAGAAGTAGAAAAAAATGCTTTGGCTATTGGAAGAGCAAGACAGGTTACAAAAATAAATAAAGGAAAAGATAGATATAAATAGGAGGTTATAATGCTTTTACAAAATTCAGGGATCAAGTTATTTAGCGCTGGATCCAATAATGTTTTAGCTGAAAAAGTAAGTAAAGAACTAGGAATACCCTTAGGAAATTGTAAGGTCGGAGCTTTTAGTGATGGGGAAACATCTGTAGAAATCAAAGAATCAGTTAGAGGTGCCGATGTTTTTGTAATACAGCCTACTTGCCCACCAGTAAATGAAAACTTGATGGAGTTGTTGATATTTATAGATGCTCTAAAAAGAGCATCAGCTGGGAGAATAAATGCAGTAGTGCCGTATTATGGCTATGCTAGACAAGATAGAAAAACAAAGGCTAGAGATCCTATTACGTCAAAGCTAGTAGCGGATATGATAGCAGCTGCAGGAGCGCATAGAGTTATAACAATGGACTTGCATGCCGGGCAAATACAAGGTTACTTTAATGTACCGGTAGATCATTTGTTGGGAGGACCGATTTTAGCAAGATTTATACAACCTTTGATTAATGAAAATACAGTCATAGTTTCTCCGGACGTAGGAGGAGTACTTAGAGCGAGAAATTTTGCAACTTCATTAGATTTACCCATAGCGATAATAGAAAAAAGAAGACAGAAAGCTAACATATCTGAGGTTATGAATGTAGTTGGTGATATAGAAAATAAAAATGTAGTTTTGATAGATGATATAGTAGATACTGCAGGTTCTTTAACTAAAGCAGCAAAGGTACTTAAAGATTTAGGTGCATATAAGGTTTATGCTTGTGCGACTCATGGGGTTTTATCAGGACCTGCTATAGAAAGAATAGAGAACTCAGTAATAGAAAAACTAGTAATTACAGATACAGTACCTTTAACTGATGATAAGCAAATTGATAAGATTAAAGTAGTTAGTACAGCACCTCTACTAGCAGATGTAATAAAAAGAGTTTCAGAAGGTAGATCTATAAGCAAACTTTTTGAATAAAGAGGTGAATAAATGTATTTAATAATAGGCTTAGGAAATATTGGCAGAAAATACTCTGGAACAAGGCATAACGTAGGATTTGATACTATTGATTATCTTGCATATAAAAATAAAGTTGAACTAAACAAATCGAAATTCAACTCCGTATTTGGAGAGTACAGAATAGAAGGGGAGAAAGTATTATTAGTGAAACCCACTACATATATGAATAGAAGTGGGTTTGCTGTAGTAGATATAAAAAACTTTTATAAGATACCTTTGGAAAATATAATTATAATATATGATGATGTAGATTTAGAATTAGGAAAACTAAGAATAAGACCTAACGGTAGTGCAGGATCACACAATGGTATGAAATCTGTTATACATCAATTAGGGGCAGATGATTTTCCAAGAATAAGGATAGGTGTAAGCAAAGATGATAGAATGGACCTAGCGGCTTATGTATTACAAAAATTCCCTGATGAAGAAAGAGAAGAAGTTAAAGAAGTAATAGAAAAAGCTGGAGATTCAGCTGAAGAAATTATAAAATCAGACATTGATAAAGCAATGAATAAGTTTAATATAAGATAATGAGCGCTCGGGTATATTTTACCCGAGCTTTAGCAGGTTATAGGTGAAAATATGAAAGATATTTATTTAAAAACATTAGAAAAAGATGAAAAGTTAAAAGAAATTATAGCTTCGGTAAATAAAGGTATAAACCCAATTGTCTATGGGTTAAGCGAAGATAGCTTAGCTTTTTTGTCTACATATATAAGAGAAAAGAAAAATAAGAAGGTTTTAATTATTACTTATGATGATATAAGAGGTAGTAAAATTAACAACAAGATTAAAGCCTTTACAAAAAATACATATCATCTTAAAAGTAAACAATTTATATTGTATGGGATAGAAGCTTTAAGCAGAGATGACATGTACAGTAGAATAAATGTAATGGAACAAGCTGTAAAAGAAAACAGTGCTGTTTTTATTGCTTCTCAAAAAGCTATTACAGACAGAGTAATGAAAAAAGAAAGATTTAAAAGTTTTTCTTTAAAAATAAGCTATGAAACCTTAATCAATACTGAAAAATTAGCTCGAGAGTTGGTATTAATGGGTTACAAACGCGTTCCTCAAGTAGAAGGGAAAGGACAGTTTTCTGTAAGAGGAGGAATAATTGATATTTTTTCTTCTTGGCGAGATAATCCTTATAGAATAGAACTTTTTGGAGATGAAGTAGACTCTATAAGGTCTTTTGATTATAAAAGTCAAAGGTCTATTGAAAATGTAGATCAATGCCTTTTAATTCCATGTTGTGAAATACTGCTGAAGGACGAAGAGATAGAAGAAACAAAAAAAAATATAGAAAAAGACTATCAAGAAAGTTTAAAAAAAGCAGCTAATAGAGAAATCGAAGAAAATATAAATAACCTATATAAAGGTATGATAGAATCTCTAAACAACAGAGATTACATAGATAATGCTGAATTCTTTTCTCCTTATACTCCACTAGAGTATACAAATTTTTTGGATTACTTTGAAGAAGATACTTTAATAATTTTTGACGAACCAAATAGAATTAGTGAAGAAGATAAAACAAGAGAACTTCACTTTAACGAAAAATATGTAGATTTATATGAAAAAGGTAAAGTTTTTAAAAACCATAGAAAAATCTTTATCAATTATAGGCATGTACTTAGTTCAATTAAGAAAAATTTAAGATACATTGTATATAATAATATACTGAAGAATAATAAAGATTTTACCAATAATAACAAAATACATTTTGAAAGCAAAGAGATAAGGTTATACTACGGTAATTTAGTAGAATTAGCTGAAGACATAAACAAACTGAAAAAAAATGGATATAGAATAGTAATAAGTATTTCTTCATTAGAAAAGGGTATTAAGCTTTTTGATGATTTAAAAACTCTAGACTGTAAAGTAGGTGTGTCAGGCAAGGGAGATTCAAAAGTTATTACTTCCCACGCATTAATTACAAAAGGGTATATAGAAAAAGGATTTGAACTACCATCAGCTAAGTTTATTCTGATTACAGAAAAAGAAATATTTGGGAGAATCAAAAAGAAGAAATCAAAAAAAAGGAAATCTAAAGGTTCGAAAATTGATACTTTCACAGATCTGAATATAGGGGATTATGTTGTTCACGAATACCATGGTATCGGAAAATATATTGGTATTGAAAAGATTAAAGTAAAGGAAATAAGCAAAGATTACTTAACCATAGAGTATAAAGATAATGATAGATTATTCGTTCCCGTAGATCAGATGGATTTGGTTCAAAAATATATCGGAGCTGATTCAGAAAAACCTAAGATAAATAGAATGGGTGGAGCAGAGTGGGGAAAAAAGAAAGCTAAAGTACAAAAAGCCATAGAAGATATGACTGGAGAACTACTCGAACTTTACGCTAAAAGAAAATCAGTAGAAGGATATGCTTTCTCTGAAGATAGTCAGTGGCAAAAAGAATTTGAAGAAGAGTTCCCTTATGAAGAAACTGATGATCAGCTTAGATGTGTTGAAGAAATAAAAAAAGACATGGAAAGTTCTATACCAATGGATAGGCTATTATGCGGAGATGTAGGTTTTGGTAAGACTGAAGTGGCTATAAGGAGTATATTTAAAGCTGTATTTGAAGGTAAACAGGCTGCAGTACTAGTACCTACAACCATTTTGGCTCAACAGCATTACTCAAATATGATTGAAAGATTTAGAAATTATCCTATAACCATAGAGATGTTGAGCAGGTTTAGAACACAAAAGCAGCAAAATAAAATACTTAAAAAATTAAAATCAGGATTGATAGATGTAGTTATAGGAACCCATAGGTTGTTGTCAAAAGATTTAAAGTATAATGACTTAGGATTACTCGTAGTTGACGAAGAGCAAAGATTTGGTGTTAAGCATAAAGAAAAAATAAAAGAAATAAAAACTAACGTAGATGTATTGACTTTAACCGCAACACCTATACCAAGAACTCTGCATATGTCACTTATAGGTATAAGAGATATGTCTGTTATAGAAGAACCTCCAGGAGAAAGGTTGCCTATTCAAACCTTTGTAATTGAAAATAACCCTGGATTTATAAGAGAGGCTTTAACCAAGGAATTATCTAGAGGTGGACAGATATACTACGTTCACAACAGGGTTCAAGATATCCAAGAAAAAGCAGCAAAAATTCAAGGGCTGGTTCCAGATGCAAAAATAGCGGTAGCTCACGGTCAAATGAATGAACATCAACTTGAAAACATAATGATTGATTTTATAAACAATAAATTCGATATTTTAGTTTGTACAACTATAATAGAAACTGGTATGGATATTAAAAATGTTAACACTATGATTATAGACGAAGCGGATAAATTTGGGTTATCTCAGCTATATCAGTTAAGAGGTAGGATAGGTAGGAGTAACCGAACTTCCTTTGCATACTTGACTTATGAAAGAGATAAAGTACTATCCGTAATAGCAGAAAAAAGGTTAAAGGCTGTAAAAGAGTTTACAGAATTTGGATCAGGATTTAAAATTGCTATGAGAGACTTGGAATTAAGAGGCGCAGGAAATCTTCTAGGAGCACAACAACACGGTCATATGGCTGATATAGGATATGACTTATTTGTTAAAATGCTTGAAAGGACAGTGAAACAGGTTAAAGGAATAAAAAAAGAGAGTTTTGAAGATACAATGGTAACTATTGACTTAGATATAGATGCATACATTCCAAATTCATACATAGAAGACGAAGAACAAAAAATAGAAATATATAAGAAAATATCTGCACTTGAAGAAAAAGAAGATATATTAGAAGTATATGATGAAATAGTCGATAGGTACGGCGAAATTCCTAAGGAAGTAGATAATCTTCTAAAACTTTCTACTGTAAAGATATTTTCAAAGAAATTAGGAATTAAAGAAATTAAACAAAGAAACAAAAAACTTTTAATAGAATTTAGAAAGGAAGATAATTTAGTAAATCAAACACTTGGAATAATGCTTAAAGATTACAAAAGAAATATACTGAAAATAACAAAAGACTATAAACTTACTTGTAAACCAAAAGAAGATGGAAGCATTTTAGATAGCCTTGAAAATATGTTTGAAAAAATATATAATCAAATAACTAATGTGCAAATCGCAAAATAATAGGAGGAAAAGATGAAAAATAAAAAGATAATTTTAATTTTAGCAGTGGTATTAGCTATAGGAATGCTATCAGGCTGTATTCAAAAGGCTGAAAGTGAAGAAGTTGCAAAGGTAAATGGAGAATCAATATCAAGAGAAGCCTACATGAATGAATTAAATATATATAAAAATATGTATGAAGTACAGTATGGTGAAGATATTTGGAGTATTGAAATAGAAGAAGGAAAAAGTTTTGAAAAATATTTAAAAGAAACAGTTTTAGAAAACATGATAATAGATAGGGCCTTAGAACAGGAAGCTCAAAAAAATGGAATAGAAGTAAGTGATGAAGAGTTAGAAAGCCAGTTCGAAATGTATAAAACACAATTTCCTTCAGAAGAAGAATATCAAACATTTCTTGATAGTAATATGATGACTGAAGAATATTTAAAAAATACAATAAGAAAAGATGAGATTATAAACCAGTACCTAGATAATTATGCAAGTGAAATAGAAGTAGAAGATTCAGACTTAGAAAAATACTACAATGAAAATAAGGACCAAATTGATAAAGTAAGAGCAAGTCATATATTATTAGAAGATGAAGCTAAAGCTCAAGAGGTTTTAACTAAGTTAAATGAAGGAGAAGATTTTGCTGAAATGGCCCAAGAGCATTCTATAGACGGTTCAGCTCAATCTGGTGGAGACCTAGGATTATTTGGTAAGGGTAAAATGATTCCTGAATTTGAAGAAGTAGCCTTCAACTTAGAAGTAGGAGAAATAAGCGGACTTGTAAAAAGTGACTTTGGAGTGCATATTATAAAAGTAACAGAAAAACAAACAACTTTTCAAGAAAATAAAGAGACATTGGAAGAAGAATATCGAAATAGTTTATTTAATGAAAGAGTTGCAGAAATAAAAGAAGAAGCAGATGTGGAAAAGCTTGTTGATTATGATGAAATAGATTTAGGAATAGAAGAATCTGAAGATAATGAAGCTACAGATAATACTGAAGAGCCTGATGATAATCAAGAATCAGAAGAGTCTGATGAGGATACTGAATAATTTATAAAATAATCATAATAAAATAAAGGAGAGTTTTACATGAAAATTAAATTTACTGGAGCAGCAGGAACTGTGACAGGATCCTGCCACTATATCGAAATAGAGGACAGAAAAATTCTTTTAGATTGTGGATTATTTCAAGGGAAGAAAGAAGTTGAAGAATTAAATTATGAGGACTTTCAATTTGACCCAGCGGAAATAGATTATTTATTTTTAAGTCATTCTCATATAGACCATAGTGGAAGGATACCTTTACTAGTTAAAAAGGGATTTAAAGGTAAAATTTATGCAACTAAACCTGCAAGTGATTTATGCACTATAATGCTTATGGATAGCGCTCATATACATGAAGTAGAAGCAGAATGGAAAACAAGAAAAGCTTTAAGAAAAGGCGAAGAAGAAGTACTGCCTTTATATAATACAAAGGATGCAGAAGAATCTCTTAAATATTTTAACCCAATTCTATATAATCAAAAAGTAAAAATTGATGAAAACATTACACTTAGATTTAAGGACGCAGGCCATATACTTGGTTCAGCTATAATAGAGTTGTGGATTAAAGAAAATGGACAGGAAGAAAAATTAGTCTTCACTGGTGATTTAGGTATGAAAAACAAACCAATACTAAGAAATCCAGAAATAGTTGAAGATTGCGATTACCTGATCATAGAATCAACATATGGAAATAGGCTTCATGAAGAAGTAGAAAAAAGAACTGACAAACTAATCGACATATTAATAAAAACAATTGAAAATCAAGGTACAGTTGTAATACCTTCTTTTGCCGTAGGTAGAACACAGGACATCATTTATGAACTCAACAAGTATTATGATGGAAAAGACAATGAATCAAAAAAAATACAAAAAGATATACCAGTGTATATAGATAGTCCCTTGGCAACAAAAGCAACAGGGATATTTAATAAAAATCCACAAGCTTTCGACAAAGAAGCTAGAGATTACATAATGAAGGGAGATAATCCTTTATTTTTTGATAAATTACACTTTACCCAAAGTGTAGATGAATCAAAAGCACTAAATGTTTCAACAGAGCCTAAAATTATAATATCTGCCAGCGGTATGTGTGAAGCAGGAAGAATTAAACATCATCTTAAGCACAATCTATGGAGAAACAACGCAGCTGTAGTATTTGTAGGTTATCAAGCAGATGGAACATTAGGGCAGAGGATAAAACAAGGCGAAAAAGAGGTTAAGATATTTGGAGAAGAAATAAAAATAAAAGCAAATATATACAGTATCGAAGGATTTTCCGGACACGGTGATAGAGATGATTTATTAGCTTGGCTAAAGGAAATAAAAACAACTCCTAAAAAGACCTTTATAGTTCATGGAGAGGATGATGCAAGAGAAGATTTTGCAGAAGCTATAAAGGCAGAAATAGGAATAGATACTATAATACCAAAAAAAGACGAAGAATTTAAAGTGACCTTAGAAAACGTAGAAAGTCTAGGACATGAAGATGAGAGGGTATTTTTTAAATCTTTGAGAGGTATTAAAAAAGAAGAGGAAAAAATAGTTGAAGCTGAAAAAATACAAAATCTTAAAGAAAAGCTCAAAGAATTGAATGAATTATTTAAGAAAACTTCAGAAATAACCGATGGAAACTTAAAAGAAGAGCTAACTGAGAAAGAATATAATAAAATAAATAATAACATAATAGAATTAGAGAGAAGTATAGTAAATTTAACAATGTCAAGTGGCAAGTAATCAAAAAAACACCCTAGAGGACTAGATAAATCCTTTAGGGTTTTTTTAACTATTGAAAATAATTAAGGCTAAAAGAACAACTACTATTACAAATCCAATAATGTATATAGAATAAGTAATGCTGTTCATCTTATATTTTGTTTCTTCAAAATCTTTTTTTATAGTCGTATAATTATTACTATCTTTTAATTTTTTTACAGCATCTTTGTTTACTTTTAGATTTTTGCCAGTCTCTACTGTTTTATTAATATTTGATTTAATATTTTCTTTGGATTTTATTTTATAGGTTTTAATCTTTTCTTCAAGCTCTTCTAACTTATAATGATCTTTTTCCTTATTATTATTGGATATTTTTTCTTCGAGTTCTTCTTTGATATTTTTTATTCCATTACTATTTTTATCTTTGTTTTTTTCTTTTAAAGATATATATAAGTCGTGAGTAATAGTTTCAAGTTTAGTTAGAGGATTAAAATAACTTTGAAACTCTACATTTGCAGCATATTTAATACTGTATGAAACATAAGATGCTGTTTTTAGGAATAAGTTATCAAATATTTTCAGTATAAAGGTTGAAATATTAAACAGTATCTTTAAAACAGGAATATACACATTGTTTTCTAAAGAAATCCAATTTTTACTTTTATCAATGTAATCAAAATGTCCTTCTTTTTCCCTTCTTAATTTAGGTAGGACATATTTCATATAAATAAGTATTCCTAAGGCTATAGTTGTAAAAGAAGAAAGAATATTTTTAAATGTGTAAAAATGTATTTGGTGTATTAATTCATTATTTATATAAAATATATTATAAATATTAAAGAAATATTTTTGAAATATACTGGGATTAATACCAATATAAATAATTATAAAAGAAGATATTATCATAGGAAACAAAGCTCTTTTATTAATATATTTTCTATAAGAAGCGTAGTATCTGCTGTTATCTTCTACAAATAAACTTATATATAATTTTAACAAATAAGCAGTAGTAATAGAACTACCTAGAGTAAATAATATTTCTACGGTAAGTCTTGTAAAATCAGAAAAACGATGTAAATATTCAGATAAACTGTGGTGAATTAAAGTTTTGCTTAAGTAACCGTTAAAGCCGGGGAATCCAATTATGGCACAAAAGCCTATAAAAAAAGTAATTTTTAAAATTGGTTTAAACCTACCAAAACCATAAAGCTTATTAATATCTAATTCATGGGTAATCATATATATAATCCCAACACCCATAAAGAGCATTACTTTAAAGACAGCATGATTGAAAATATGAAACATAGTACCATATACAGCTAAGTACCCATGGTCCTTAAGCAGTCCAATTAAACCTATACCTAAAAATAAATAACCCATTTGGCTCATGGTACTGTAGGCTAAATTTTTTTTGATGTTTATAGGATAGAGAGCCAGTATTCC
>JAWOEG010000085.1:0-27587 GCA_046482875.1 Eubacteriales bacterium
AACTTTTGATATAATGAGGGAGACATCTTCAACTGTTTTTATTACTACAGCAGTATCTCAAAATGGTGTTTTAGATAGCTTATTTGTTCTTATTAACTTATCTAAACTTGTATGGAGAGTAAGTCATATATACAATCAAAGGCCTAATGTAAAAGAAATATTTTATCTCTACATTAACGTAGCAGGTACAGTACTTATGGCTAGAGAGATTGAAGATTTAGCCATAATGGATGAACAGCTGGAACCAGTTATTAACTCTCTTATTGGAGGTAGTTTAAGTAATTTAGTGCCAGGAGCTACGGCAATAACCAATCTGATAATAAATTCAATTATACAAGGATCTGCAAATGCTTTTTTAACTTTAAGAGTTGGAATTATAGCTAAGAAATATTCTGCAAGTATAACAAAGGTCGATAAAAGGTTGATCCGAAGGTCCGCATCCATCGAAGCTGCAGGAGTTTTAGGACAAGTAGTACAAAAGAATTCTATATCAATAGTTAAGGCCTTTGTTTCAGCATCTAAGAAAGCCACTATCGACAAAACCTTTGATAGATTTAAATCCAGCGCAACAAAAACAGGAGACTTTGTAAAGGATATATTTAAAAAATAATTAAGAAAGGACATCATAATGAAATATATGCAAAATTTAAATTTAGAAATAAATTCTTTAGTAGTTTTTAGAAATCTATTAAAAAATGATGTAGTAAAAAATCTGATGAAATTATTATCAACAGAAGAAAAAACTACATTAGACAAGGTGGAAAGTTATTCAGAATTCACCTCATCTTTATTTTCAAAAACAACAAATTTAAGTAGATATTTTCTAGATTTAGTTTTAGAAGATGAAAATATTTACGTTAAAAAGTATGCAGCAGGAAGTAATATTGAAGATGTTTTAAAAGATTCTTTGGTAGAAGAACTAAAAATTATAGAAAAAATAAGTAAAATAAGGTCAAAAGATATAAGGAAGAATATAGATTACAAAGGTTTTCTGCCTAGCTGGGAAAATAAAGACTACGACTTTTATAATAAATATATAGATAGGATGAATAATATATCATCCTACGGTTACGGTATATATTCTAAACATCATACCTTTAGAGCTGTTGATGGAAGAATTATTCCTGTTAAAAATCCCGACAATATAACTCTAGAAGATTTAAAGGGATATGAAAGAGAGAGAAAACTAGTTCTTGATAACACTACTGCTCTAATAAATAAAAAACCTGCAGCTAATGTTCTTTTATATGGAGATGCCGGCACTGGAAAATCTTCTACTGTAAAAGCTATAGTAAATGAATATAAAAATTTTGGACTACGTCTAGTAGAAATATCAAAAAAACAAATAAAAAATGTACCTATGATAATGGATATTTTAGGAAAGAATCCATTAAAATTTATTTTATTTATTGATGATTTGTCCTTTACAAAAAACGACGATGAATTCGGAGAGCTTAAAGCTATCCTTGAAGGTTCTATATATTCTAAGCCTTCAAATATTTCTATTTATGCTACTAGTAACAGAAGACATATGGTAAAAGAAACTTTTTCCGATAGAGAAGGTGACGACCTTCATATTAGTGAGACTATCGAAGAAATCTCATCATTATCTGACAGGTTTGGTCTAATGGTAAGCTTTTACCGTCCGGACAAAGAAGATTTTTTAAATATTGTGAGAGAGTTGGCTTTTCAGCATAATGTGTCTTTACCTAGAGAAAAGTTGGAAGAAGAAGCTGAAAAATTTGCTGTAAGAAGAAGCGGTAGGTCTCCTCGTATTGCAAAACAATTTGTTGAATATTTACAAACTAAAAAATAGAATCTGATTATTCGGATTCTATTTTTTAAAGTAAAATCCTTGAGCTAGATTAATCCCAAGTTCTTCTAATAATTTTAAATCCTTTTCACTTTCTATGAAGTCACCTATAATTTGAGTGTTTTGACTTTTGGTATATTTAATTATATTTTTGATAGATTTTTTTACATCTTTTTGTTTTTTTGATTTATTTATCATATCCCTATTTAATCTTATAAAATCCGGCTCACAGGACAACATTAGCAAATCATTTGAGTTCTTTCTTCCAAAATTTGCAAGGGAAATCCCTATTCCTCTACTAACAGCCTCTTTTTTTATTCTACTCATTTGCTTTATTTCTAAATTTATAGGCATCCACATTTCAAATATAATTTTTATTTTTTCACTGCAGTTAAAGGAAATATCTGATATAAAATCATTGCTTATTGGATATGGTCCATGTGTTAAGAACAAATATTTATCCTGAATTCCTTTACAGCTCTTATCATCCAAATTTAAATTATTTATACTTGCTCTATCTATTTGTCTGTACATTCCAATTTCATATGCAAAGGAAATTAGTTCATCTGTATTTTTGAAATATTTGCTTTCAACTCTTAATTGTGCACTATATCCTATTATTTCTCTGTTAAGTACGGAATAAATTGGTTGAAAAATATGGGTAAAATCTTTTTCTTCTATTATTCTTTTTAATTCTTCTTTTCTGGTTTCAATAGAGTTGTAATCTTTATATTCCTGCAAATCAAAAATCTCATAGGTCCCCTTTCCTTTATTCTTTGCTTTGTACATAGCAAAATCACCGTATTCAATTAATTCATTGATATCCTTTGTATCCCTCCCGTATACTGCCATTCCACAACTTATAGATACAGGTATCTCAACTCCATTTATTTCAATAGGTTCTAGAGTTATTTCTTCTTTAATTTTATTCCAAATTAAATCCGTAGTCTCTTTATCTACCTCATTGTATCCATGAGTATATAATGCGAATTCATCTCCTGCTATTCTTATCTTAATAGAATTTTCAATACCTACTTTTTTTAATCTATTTGCAAATTCAGTTAGGAATACATCTCCAGTAGAATGGCCGTAGGTATCATTGATACTTTTAAATCCATCTAAATCCATAAAAACAAATATCCCCTGTTTATTCCTATCATTTTCTATTAGTTTTTCAATTTCAGTCCAGTATTGATATCTGCTAATTAATCCTGTTAGTGCATCTTTTACCAATCTACTTTCCAATACCTTATTCTTGCTGTTTAATTTCATGTTGGCTTTTTGTAGTTGTCTTCTAGTATTTATAAGTTCATTGTTTAATTTCTGTATTTCTTCTAAAAATTCTGTACTTTCATTCTCTTTATTTTTAAGTGTTTTCTTAAATTCTTTTCTTATTAAGTTTGTATATTCATTATGTATTTTTAGAAATTTGTTATAAGTAGTATAATCCAAATCTTTACTGTCAATAATTAAAAAGAAATTTTTACCATCTACAGCCATTATAAAAGCAGTTATTGGAATATTTTCATCACGTAAAAATAATTGAGAAGTAACTACTGAAGCTTGTTCTGAAACTAAACAACTCCGGATATTACTTATTAAATTCTTGTGAGATTCTTTGGGAAATATATTTATTATTTCTTCTCCTATCTTTAAATTCAGATCTTCATGATTCCATATTATCTTTTCAATTTTATTTTCACCATTTAAAACTACCAGTATCTTCATATTTTCTCCTAAATATTTTTTTCGGACCAGTTCATTAGTTCTTCGAAATTCGATGCTTGTATGTCTACTTTCCAATCTTTTCTAAGATTTTTAGCTGAATCAAAGGCCCTTCCTCCTACAGCTATTTTAATATTTTCGTATTTTTTTATAGCCTTTATTTCAGAAATTAAATCTTTACAATCTTTTAAGTAATTTGGCATTGTTACTGAAAGCAAAAGAAGTTCTGGGTTGTATTCTTCTAAGGATAACAATATACTCTCTTGGGGTATAGCTGCACCTAAATAAACTGTATCCCATCCTTTAAGTTCAAATAAATCACATAACATTCTTATACCCATTTCATGAAGTTCGTTGCCTACACATAAGGCAACCATTGTTTTATCATTTCTAGGAGTTGAAAATATTCTAGAATATAGCTGAGACATAACCCCTTGAGTAACTGCTGTAGCATAGTGTTCCTTATCTACAGTAATTTCGCCCTTATACCAAAGGTTTCCAATTTCCTTCATAACAGGGTTGAAAACTTCTATGTATATTTCTTCAATAGAAATATCTGATTTAAGTGATTCTAATATTATACTACTGCTTTTTCTTTTATTTCTTTCCAACAAACTATTTAGATATTCTGATGCTATTTCTTTATGCTTACTTTTATCTATATAATCAAATTCTTTTAATTCAAATTTTTCTATTATATCTATTGAATTATCTATATATTTAGATGCTTTATCGAGGTAATTTTTATCATCTATTATTTCATCTAAAGTCTCCTTTAATACTTCAAAATGTGTTTTCATCTGCTGTTTAACTCTTTTATCTCCTAAATCCTGCATTCTATATGAAAGTAGACCCATAAGCCATTTGGTATAGTTGTTCATTATTTCTTCTGAATTATTAACAACTGCAGAGTCTAAGTTGTCGATATTATAGTAAATATCCTGCATCATAAGTCTTTTTCTTCTTTCACTTAGCTCATCTTTAAGTTTTAAATCTCTTTCAAACTGTTTATTAAATATTTTTTGGGTAACATTCATCAATTTTTTATTATTATTTAATACTAATAAACTCATTTCTGTCTCCTTCCGGGAATATATTTAAATAAGTATAAAAAATATATTATCCTTTATAATTATAACTTATTACTATTTTTTTTCAAAGTATAATGATTCTTTTGAAGTTGAAACTAGAAATTCTTATATAATTTATGTACTAAACAAATATTTTGAATTTCATCAAAAAATTTTAAAAAATTATGGATGTAAAAAGATGAATCTATTTTTTTACATCCATGAATGCTAATATTTTTTCTATAAAACTCGTGTTATTACTAAATATACTATGTATAAAACAACGATTATGCCTATAATCCTAAACATATCTATCACTCCTTCTTTTATTAACTAAAAACATTTAACTCCTACTCTTGATTATCTTATTCCTGAAGTTTACCGTAAACTCTAATGTAGTTTAGTATATCCGTACGAGATATTATTCCCAGTAGCTTTTCTTCTTCAATAACCAAGACCCTTCCTATATCATTTGAAAATATTTTATCCATTGCTATTTTTACTGAGCATTTCGGATTAACTGTATATTTATCCTCTATGGGTAAAGCAATTTCTCCCACAGGAGTTTGTGCTCTTCTATCTCTATCAACATCTTTTAACCTTTCAATATTTATAATCCCTTTTATATCTTGTCCTTGAACAACGGGGAAGCTATTATATTTGTATCTATAAAAATATTCTTTTATAACCTTTTCAACTGAAATGCTTCTTTCTATAGTAACAACATCTTTTGTCATAAATTCTCTAATATGTATTTTATTAAACATATCACTCATAAGCATATTTTGATAACTGGATTCAGATAGATTCTTAATAAACCATCCTATAAACACAAACCATATGCCATTTACTATATTTCCTGTAAATGCCCAATACAATCCTAGGAAAATCAGAAAATATCCAAACATATCTCCCATAGATGATGCTATCTTGGTAGCAAAAGTTAAGTCCCCTTTAACTTTCCAAATAATAGATCTTAAAACTCTACCACCATCCATTGGAAATGCAGGTATTAAATTAAATAAAGCTAGAATTAAGTTGATTGTACTTATATATGCTATAGAGCCAATCAATATTTCCGAAGAACTAAAAAAACCTATCAAATATGATAATGCTAGAAAAAACAAGAATAAAAATATACTCATAAGAGGACCAGCTATAGCAATTTTTAATTCTTTTATTGGACTATCCGGTTCATTGTCCATTTGAGCAATTCCACCAAAAATAAATAATGTTATTGTTTTTACATCTACTCCCAATTTTTTGGACACTAAAGAATGGGAAAGCTCATGAAGCAATATTGATAATAGCATAAGAATAGCAATTCCTGCTCCAAATAACCAATATATATAAGGTTGAACTTCGGGGTAATTCATGGGTAAATATCCTGTTGCCATTGAAAAACTAATTAATGCAAATATAATTATCCAGCTTATGTGAAGTTTTACTTCTATATCTTTTATTCTAAACAAGGTTAACGAACCTTTCATTAAAATCACTCCTTAAATTTATTATGTTCATATTAATAGATTACCCAAAAAATAAAAATATATAAATATTAAAAAAACTCTTGCAAGAATTTAATGAATTTGTTATAATTTCACAAATGCATATTTATAGTGTTTTCTAGTTATTTATACATTAACTGATAAGGAAGTTTATCTTTATTCGCAATTATTTTGTGGTGTTGTCAGCGATACCAAAGCAATTCCTTCTCTTTTTTTAAGAGAAGGCAATAATTTTTACATAAGGAGTGATATAAATGAGATTATGGGGAGGACGTTTTAAAAATCAAACTGAAAAAGCAGCTTTTGATTTCCAGTCTTCAATTCACATTGATAAACGATTGTACAGAGAAGATATATTGGGAAGCATTGCCCATTCAAAAACATTAAATAAATGCGGAGTTCTTAGTGATAATGAAACCTGTAAAGTGGAAAAAACTTTAAATGAAATACTTGATGATATTGAAACTGGGAAATTACAAATTGGTATGGAACATGAAGATATCCATACATTCATTGAAGCAACATTAACTGAAAGAATTGGTGACTTAGGAAAGAAAATTCACACTGGTAGAAGTAGAAACGACCAAGTTGCAACAGACTTTAGGATGTATTTAGGAAAAGAAGTAGATCTTCTTGTAAATCTTTTAAAGGAGTTGGAAGAAACTTTAATATCTATAGCCGAAGAAAATTTAGATACAATAGTTTCAGGCTATACCCATATGCAAAAGGCTCAACCTCTTACCTTGGGACACTATATAATGGCATACTTTGAAATGTTTAGACGTGATATAGAAAGACTTATAGATACAAAGAAAAGAGTAATGATCATGCCATTAGGATCAGGTGCATTAGCAGGTACAACTTTTGATTTGGATAGGGAGTATACTTGCCAACTCTTGGGATTCGAAGGCATTACCTGTAACAGCCTAGACGGGGTTAGCGATAGAGACTTTACCATAGAGCTTGCATCAAATATATCGATAATAATGATGCATCTAAGCAGGTTTTGTGAAGAAATAATACTTTGGTCTACTGAAGAATTTGCATATATACAAATAGATGATGGCTTCAGTACAGGCAGCAGCATAATGCCTCAAAAGAAAAATCCTGATGTGGCAGAGCTAATAAGGGGAAAAACAAGCAGGGTATATGGTTCAAATATTACCTTGTTGACTATGATGAAATCACTTCCCTTAGCCTACAACAAGGATATGCAGGAGGACAAAGAAGCTGTTTTCGATGCAATTGATACTGCAAAGGCATGCCTGGATAATTTTACAGGAATGATTAGTACAATAAAATTTAATAAAGACAGAATGTATGGAGCTTCAGAAGATGGATATACTAATGCTACAGATTTAGCGGACTATTTGGTCCGTAAAGGTATTCCATTTAGAGAAACACATGAAATATCAGGTAAAATTGTTCAATATGCCATAAAACAAAATAAGAAACTATCAGAAATAAAACTTGAAAGCTTCAAAAAATTCACCAATCTTATAGAAGAAGATATATACGAAGAAATATCAGTTGAAACTTGTGTGAACAAAAGGAATCTAATTGGGGGACCAGCTAAAGAAGCAGTTATGAGATCCATTATTACAGCTAAGAAATTCTTAAATAAATAGAAAGGAGATATGAAAATATGAAAAAAGTGGTATTAGCTTTTTCAGGAGGGTTGGATACATCTTTCTGTGTTCTATATCTAAAAGAACAAGGATATGATGTTATAACAGCAGTTGTTAATACAGGAGGCTTTAACGAAAAAAAATTAGAAGAAATTGAAGAAAAGTCAAAGAAATTAGGTAGCATAAAACATTACACAGTTAATGCTGTTGATTCAATCTACGAAAACATTATACAGTATCTAATAAAACTAAATGGCCTTTACGAAGATGAATATCCTTTAATGTGTGCTGATAGATATATAATAGCAGAAGAAATTCTTAAAATAGCCAAAAAAGAAGGTACTGATGCAGTTGCTCACGGCTCAACAGCTATTGGAAATGACCAGGTTAGATTTGAAGCATCCCTTATTACATTAAATCCAGATGGGAATATAATAGCACCAATAAAGGAATTAAATATTACCCGGGATAAAGAAATAGAATATCTGGAAAAAAGAGGATTCCAAGTGGATAAAGAACTTAAAAAATATTCCATTAATGAAAATATATTTGGTGTAACCGTTTCTGGTACTGAAATCGACCAAAACAAAGAACCAGATAATTCTGCATATATATTGACAAAAAGAAATAAATCTAAGACACAAGAATATATAACCTTAGAATTTGAAAAAGGACTACCAACTAAACTAAATGGCCAATGCATAGAAGGAGTAAAGCTTATATTAAAGCTTAATGAAATCTTAGGTTCCTATGGCTACGGCAGCAAAATATACGTTGGAGATTGTATCATTGGAATTAAGGGAAGAATAATGTTTGAGTCCCCAGCATTATTAGCTCTAATCAAAGCACATACCAAACTTGAACAAATTATTTTGACAAAACAACAAATAATGTTCAGCAAGCAAGCTTCAATACAGTGGTCAGAGCTTGTGTATGGCGGATTATTCTATGAGCCATTAGTAAATAATATTGAAGCTTACGCAGATTCAGTGCAGGAAAAAGTAAGTGGAACTGTAAAGATAAAAGTTCAACAAAATAATATTCAAATAGTTGAACTTAACTCTCCTAACTCATTAGTAAAGGAGAATATTGCCATGTATGCCCAAGAATCAGAATGGACAGGAACTGAAGCAAATGGATTTATAAAGCTGTATTCTATGCAGCAAAGACTTTCAAATATAAAATAGGAGGAATTAAAAATGAATGAAATATTAAAAAATTACGAGAATTTAAATCTAGAGGTGTTTATTGTAGTAAACAAAATGCATTGGAATAAATACGAAAAACTTATGGAAAACTTCCCTTTAAATACTGTATTTATTGATCCAGCAACCACAGAAGGTTACGATTTTACTTATGAGATGATAAAACTAAATGAAAAAGCTTATGGAGCAGGAATGGCTGCCCCAGATTGGACCTTTGCCAACTTTGGAACAATAGGAGCAGGACTAACTGCAGGCTTTCTAATTGATGGAATACCTTCAGCGAAACTTAGTGTTATTGGTAATATTTCAGATCCTAAAATTGCCCACGAATGGACACTTCTGGTTGATCCAGAACATGAGGGAAAAGGATTAGGATCACTTACATTTGCCTTAGCTCTACATCTAACTCAAGACAAAGATTATTTAACCTTCATTATACAAACTGACAATACAAGCTCAAACATATATCTTAAGAATATTCATCCCTTAAACATCCTAGCATATGGATTTGTACATACTTGTAAAAATAGTATGCTTATAAAGACAAAGATTCCTAAAGATAATCCATTTAAAACAATTATGGAAAATCCTTTAGAAAGTTATAAACTTAATGACTATAAAATTGCAAATGATAACCTAGATGATGTAGGCGATAGCTTCTGGGTTCAGCAAAACAACTCCAAGATATACAGAATTATCAACGATAAAATAAAAAATGGCAAAAAATTTATAATTAAAGGCAAACATCAGGATACGAACAAATCTTACTTGCTTATTTCCAAAATCACAAGTGAAAAAGATGTTTAATAATAGAAAGCAGAGTAGGATATGAACTTATTGTCTGATCTAATTAAAATCAATACCTATGAAGGTAATTACACTAAAATGTTAAATTACCTGGTGAAGTACTTGAAATCAAAAACCAATTGTAAAGTAAATATTCAAGAAATAAGCGAGAAAAAATCCAATATAATAGGAATTTTTGGAGAACCTGAATTGCTAATAAACTGTCATATGGACACAGTAAAACCTTCAAATGCATGGTCCTTTAATCCTTTGAGTATAAAAGAAAAAGAAGGTAAAATCTATGGATTGGGTTCCTGCGATACAAAGGGCAATATATATATGGTACTAAAGGCTCTAGAAGAATCAGAACCCAAAAATCTAATGGTTCTTTTTTCAGTAGATGAGGAGTCGGGAATCAAGACTGGAGTAAAGTACTTCTTAGAATCTGATTTTTGTAATAACATTAAAAGAGCAGTGATATGCGAACCTACAGAACTTAAATTTGTTTCAAAACACAAGGGTTATTATTCCTTTACACTAGAGAGTCTTGCAGAATCAGCTCACTCATCAACTAAATCAAAGGGCGCTATCGTTAAAGCAGCCCACAATATTATAAAGTTAGATGAATTAGGTTTCTCAGTTGGAATTATAGAGGGGGGTTCTGCAGGAAACGTAGTTCCCCAAAAGTGTACATATAGGGCATCAATAAGAACATTTGATAGTCTAGATCATTTGGTTGACATTATAAAACGCAACTGTAGTCAAACAAAAATAAAAAACAGATTTAATGGTCCTCCTTTAATTAACAATACACCACTATTTAATGGAAAATTCCATAAAGTTGACTTTTGGACAGAAGCTAGTCTTTTTCAAGAAGTTGGAATAAATGCGGTGGTTTTTGGAGCAGGAAGCATAAATCAGGCACATTCAGAAGATGAATTTGTTGAAAAGTGGCAACTTGAAAAAGGGAAACAAATAATTAAGAGTCTTTTTATGTAAAAAGAATAAGAGTATAAATATACGCAATTTTAATTTTAGGAGGAAAGACATGCCCGTAAACTTAAAAGGAAGAAATTTTTTAACCTTAAAAGATTTCACTACAGAAGAAATCCAATACTTATTAGATTTATCCATTGATTTAAAACAAAAAAAAAGATCAGGAATAAAAGGTAACCTTCTTGAAGGTAAAAATATAGCTTTGCTCTTCGAAAAAACATCAACAAGAACACGATGTGCCTTTGAAGTTGGTGCCTACGATGAAGGGGCCAAAGTTACTTGCTTAAATAATTCACAAATGATCACAAAAGAATCTGTAGAAGATACTGCAAAAGTCTTAGGTAGATTTTATGATGGTATTGAATTTAGAGGATTTAAACAAGAGACAGTTGAAGAGCTTGCAGCAAATGCAGGAGTTCCTGTATGGAATGGACTGACTGATCTTTATCATCCTACTCAAATATTAGCTGATTTTCTTACAATAAAAGAAAATGTAAATAAACCTTTAAATAAAACTAAGCTTGTTTATGTAGGTGATGCAAGAAACAACATGGGTAACTCATTGATGATAGGTTCAGCTAAGCTTGGTATAGACTTTACAGCCGTAGCACCAAAAGAACTTTTTCCAGATGAAAAATTAGTAGAAGAAATGAGGTTGGTTGCTAAAGATACGGGCTCTAAAATCGAATTGACAGAAGATGTCGTTGAGGGAGTTAAAAATGCTGATGCAATCTATACAGATGTATGGGTATCTATGGGGGAAGAAGATAAGTATGAAGTAAGAATTAAACAGCTTAAGCCTTACCAGGTTAATATGAAAATGATTAAGAACTCAGGTAATCCTGATATAATATTCTTGCACTGCTTGCCTGCATTTCATGATGATAAGACCATTGTAGGTAAAGAGATTAAAGAAAAATTTGGACTGGATGCAATGGAAGTAACCGATGAAGTATTTATAAGTAAGTATTCAAAGGTTTTCAATGAAGCTGAAAACAGATTGCATACTATAAAAGCCGTTTTAATTGCTACTATAGGTTAATTAAAATATAATAATTATAAATATAAAAGATAGATCTCTTTTTAAGATATCTATCTTTTATATTTATAGAATATACTTGTCATTTTTAAAAGCTATTTAGAGGCCATTAATGCTGCTAGTGCAATAGAATTTAATTTAGTGTCTTCATCATCTGCTCTTGATGTAAGAATAACTGGTGCTGTTGTACCTACTATAACTCCAGCTCCTTTTGATTTTGCTAAAAAACCTAAAGATTTGTATAGTATGTTTCCTGATTCTATGTTTGGTGTAAGAAGTACGTCTGCATCCCCTGCTACCGGATTTGTAATACCTTTTAATTTTGCAGCATCTTTTGATACAGCATTATCTAAAGCTAAAGGACCAGCAACTTGACATTCTTTAATTTCACCAGCTTCATTCATTCTTTGAAGTTTATCAGCTTCCACAGTTGCCGGCATTTTAGGATTCACCTTTTCTTTAGCGCATAAAGCCGCTACCTTTGGTAAAGAAATTCCTAAAGCTCTAGTTACCATAAGAGAATTTTCTATAATCATTTTCTTTGCTTCTAAATCAGGGTCTATATTCATAGCGGCATCAGTTATAACTAGAAACTTGTGATAAGATGGAACATCAAATAAAGCTACATGAGATAATACATTTCCAGTTCTCAATCCAATCTCTTTATCTAATACAGCTTTTAAAAATATTGAAGTATCTACCAATCCTTTCATAACCATATCTGCTTTTCCAGAAGATACAAGTTCAACAGCCTTTAGGGCAGCCCCCTTCATATCATCTATATTTATAATTTCATAGTCACTTAGGTGTATATTGTTTTCTGCTGCATTGGCTTCTATCATTTCTTGATTTCCAATAAGTACTGCTTCTGCTATCCCCTGTCTCTTAGCATTATCTACTGCTTTTAAAACGTCAACATCCTGAGCACAGGCTACAGCAATTTTTTTAGGTCCCTTTGATTTTATAGTTTTAAATACCTCTTCAAAATTCTTTATCATTTTATCCTCCCTATTTATACTTCTTTTGTAATTATTAAATCATATGGTTAAATTAATTTCAATAAAATAAATTTAATTAAATACCTACTTAAGTAGTTGTCATTCTTTTTCTCTTAACCTATCATAAAGTTTATACATTCTTTGTACTCCATTTTCCATTAAGTAATAATGTCTAATATAGAAAATTTCTATGACTATAATTACCACAGTTGTCATGTAAAGCATGTAAATTTCAGTAAATAAGGCGGCCACAAAAATCATAATCAAAATTAATCCAATTACAGCAGTAACTATTAAATGAATCAATCTTTCATGCTGCATAAAAGTTATCATGTTTAAATGGTCTTTTTTTATCTCTTCAAGATTTTCTAAATTGGTTGATTCAAGTATTTTTAGTATTTGCTTTTCATGATTAATAAGATACTTAAACATTTAGACTCCTTTTAATCTAAAATCAAATTTTGAAACTGGATTCGGACCTCTTATGATTTTTCTATCCACATATAGGTTTCCAGATTCATTTGTTTTTACTTTCCATCTAACAATTTTAACTAATCCCTTTTCTAATTCTATAGCTGTAATAGTAGTTGGATAAATACAACACCCTGTATTAAAATATGGATATTCATCGTCTCTAGGATACTTAAATCTATGAGTGTGCCCACATATTACCATTTTATTATGTTCTTTTATCCATTTTGTTATGTTGTTTTCTATCCTATGTCTTTTTATAGTGTTTTTAATCGGACTTGCTGGATTTTTTATACCAAATGCATGAAGATATCTCCAAAAATACTTAAGGGAGAGCATAGTCAAATACCAAATGTGATCGTTAGAAAAATCTCCTTGATGTCCGTGCACTACAAATATTTCCTGTCCAGATTTTTTGTTTTTTAATAATAATGATTCTTCCGGTTTTATACCGTAAAGAAATTTTTTTGTTTTTTTTGTATAACTGTTGAAATATGAATAGTAATTTTTTTTAACATATTTGGGATTTTTAAGATATATATTATGATTCCCATAAATCATTATGAATCTATTATCCTTGTACAAGTTCCTTATTTGCTCAAATACTTCGTAGTGGGCATTCTTAATATGCCAAGCTTTTGGATGCTCCCATAGCTCATCTCCATCTCCTACTTCTACATAGGTGAATCCTTCTTTATTATAATATTTTAAGGCATGAATGAATATATTTTTATTTTTTGTAAATTCATCTGAATGACTTCCATTTCCTCTATGGGCATCACTCATAAAAACATATTTGGAATTTTTGTCAAAATATTCAACTCTAGCATTTTTATAAGCTTCTGTTAATCTTTTTTGAGTTTGCATAAGTCACCTCGTTTTATATAAAGATAACTGGTTCTTTCCTTTCTACACTAAAATTTTCAATAAGATACTCTTTCACACTTTCAATTCTTTCATCCTTGAAATGTTTTGCTTGAACTGGACATTTTTTTATGCAGCTACAGCAGTTAATACATTTATCTTTATTGATATAATAATAATTTTTAAAATCTATTGCTGATGTGGGACAATTATTTGCACAAATACCGCATCCTATACAGGTATCGTAGGTTTCAGGTGTTATAGTACTGCTTGGTTTCTTTTCTCTATAGGGATAGTTTCCACTTACCTTTATTTCATCTATATTATTTTTTTCTAGTTTATATTTTATACTTAATCCCAGTTTTTCAGCTATTTTTTGATCTTTTTCATCGGGTCTTTTGCCTGCTACCTCCTTCGTATAAGAATGTTCTCCAATAAAAGCTGCAGATGCTAGTGCTTTAAAACCCTTTTTCTCAAAAATATTTTTCAACTCTAAAAGTGAATCATCATAATCTCTGTTGCCATATACAACTAGAAAAACTGCCTTTGTATTATTACCTTCTATCTTTTCAAAATAATCTAAAAGCAAATCCGGTACTCTGCCAGAATATACAGGAACGCCGAATATAACAAGGTCTCCTTCATTAAATTTTATAGAATTCTTTCTATTTTTTTCGAGAGTTATATCATATTCTTTGTTTATACTTCCCAACTTACTGCACATTGATTTTATAACTTTTTTAGTTGTCCCCGTGGGACTAAAATAAATAGTATTAATTCTTTTCAATTTATTCTCCTTTATATTAATTTATACTTTATTATATTATTTGATAAGTTAAATTACCAGTATTCAATAAAAAATTAATATCTTACTTTAATCTTGCATATATCTTGTAGATTAAATTTTAATATATTATACTGAAACCATATATTAAATAAGGAGGCTTTAACTTTGAAGGATAAAATTAGTACTAAACTTACTCACTTAGGGGAAAAGGGAATAGATTCAATATCAACATCCAAGTCACCAACCATAACGATGAGTTCTGCTTTTGTATTTGACGATGTAGAATCTCTTGATAAGGTTTATAGTGGAGAATCTGAAGGCTTTATTTATTCAAGAAGTGGTAATCCAAACCATCAAATGTTAAAAGAAATAATGAGTGAAATAGAATCTGGTGAAACTGCTGCAGTTTTTTCTTCAGGAATGGCCGCAATCACCCTTTCTATTTTATCCCAAGTAAAATCGGGAGATCATATAATTGCATCTACAGTATTATACGGAGGCACATATACTTTCTTGAAAGAAGAGTTAAACAAATTTAATATAGAAGTTACATTTACCGACACTTCTACCGACTTTAATAATCTATTTAAACCTAATACAAAATTTGTATATATTGAAACGATTTCTAACCCTATGATGGAAGTTGCAGATATAGAAACCATATCTAAAAAAGCTCACGATAACAATGCTTTACTTATAGTAGATAACACCTTTGCTTCTCCTATTGTATGTCGTCCTTTAGAACTTGGTGCCGACATAGTTGTTCACAGTGCTACTAAGTATATTTGCGGTCACAGTGATGTAACAGCAGGAGTAGTGGTTTCAAGCAAAAAGATAATTGATGAAATTGAAAGACTAGGAACTTTATACGGACCTATGATGAGCCCTTCAGACGCTTGGCTTTTAACAAGAAGTTTACGTACATTAGAGCTAAGAGTTAAAAAACATTCCTCCAATGCTATGAAACTTGCTGAATATCTAATATGTAAAAGTGAAATTTCAAGTGTTTACTATCCCGGATTAAAATCTTCAAAACATAGGAATTTAAGTAGAGATATTTTTGATAAAGATTTATTTGGCGGTATGGTTAGTTTTGAATTACAAAGCGGTGAGGAAGGAGCTTGTAAATTAATTAAAAATCTAAAAAAAGTAAAATTAATACCAAGTTTAGCCGGTGTAACAACATCATTATCCTATCCTGCTAAAACATCTCATAGAGCCTTAACTGATGAAGAGTTAAAAAAAGCAAATATATCTAAGGGTTTACTTAGATTATCTGCAGGACTTGATGATATAGATGATATTATTGATGATTTCGAACAAGCTTTAGAAAGACTATAAATAGAAGCAGGCCTTTTAAATCCTGCTTCTATTTATTTAAACTAATCAAACTTATACAAATTTAAACCACTTCTTCATCTTTGTCCATTCTTAATACATACTTATTTCCAAACTTTCTATAGTCCATAAAATCACTCCTTCATTACTGATTATTACCCTGATATTTATAAATTATAACATAATACAAAATCTTATTTTTAATAGAATGATTCCATGCCTAAAACTTTAGCTTCTTGAGAATAAAGGCTTCCTTCAACATCTTCTTTTTTTGCCGCTCCTAAAACTAGTAATTCCCCAGCTCTTTCCCATTTTAAATATCTACACATATTTTTAAAGTGTGCTTTTATTCCATCCATAGCCCAAGAATCTTCATCTGAGCCTGCCGATATTAAAAATGCTTTTTTTGATTTGCTTCTCAGTTTAGAATTTACTGCGTAAAATCTATCTATTACTCTTTTAATTTGTGCTGTCATTGCAAAGTAGTATAAAGGACTTACAAATACTATACCATCTGCTTCCAATAGATGTGGTATTATACTATTCATATCATCGCTATATACACATTCACCATCATTTCTTTTACAGTAGTCGCATCCTAGGCAAGCTTTAACATCAATTTTCGAAGTGTTAACTCTGTAAATTTTATGACCTGCTTCTTTTGCTCCTTCACAGAACTTATCTGCTAAATATGACGTCGTTCCCTTTTGGTGAGGACTTCCAGTTAAAACCAATAGTTTCATTTAACTCCTCCTTTAAATAATTTTGTTTTATAAAAATATACAAATCCTATTTTATTTTTTAAAGATTCTTTATTTTAATTATATCATAGTATTACCATTTTTCTTATTAAAGTCTTGTTAGATTAGGTTTACTTGAAAATATTTAATATTAATACTAATTTCACTAATAAATGTGTTGACATTTCATGTTAGTTAATATATTATCAAAGTAATTCAATAATTGGATGAAACAGACGGGAGAGCTCGTAGAAATACGACACCGAAGGAGTAAGCTTTTTAAAATACTAAAAAAGTGATGATCTCAGGTAAAAGTACCGTTTGTGGACAAAACTCTGAAAAGCGAAAGCACCGAAGGAGCAATCTTTTATAGAGAAACTCTCAGGTTAATAACAGGGTAGCAAGTATATACTTGCTACCTTTTTTTGTTAGGAGGAAACCTTGAAAATTAAAATTATAACTAATAATTACCTTGTATTCTGTCTCTACAAAAATGATTTCCCTGTAATTTATAAAAAAAAATCATATAAAGAAATTTTAAAATTATCTAGAGATTATGTACATAGAGGATATAAATTACTAACACATCCTTTATCTGGAAGTGTTAAACCTAATGAAACACCCTTTAAAACTATATTGATAAGTAGTTTTTCAGGTGATTTAGATATGAAATCTCTATCAATAATTGAAAATAGTATAGAAACTGCTGATAAATTTGAAGAATTCAGTAGTGATTATTCGGAAGATATTGAAAGAGATTTTATGGAAATAGATTTAAGTTTAATTAAAAACGTTATTAATAACCTAAACTAAGCTTATTGTATAAAATTATGGAGGTGAACCATGAAATTAGAATTAGGAAATATTCATATTAACGATATTCAATTCTCTAATGAATCAAGAATCGAAGATCACACTTTATATGTAAATAAATCTGATATTGAAAATTTAATACTAGAGGACGAGCATATAAAAGAAGTAACAGTTGATATTGCAAAACCCGGAGATAGTACAAGAATTACTCCAGTAAAAGATGTAATAGAGCCTAGAGTAAAAGTTTCTGGTAATGGAGGGATTTTCCCAGGAGTTATTTCAGAAGATGATACGGTTGGAAATGGAAAAACTAACGTACTAAAAGGTTCAGCAGTAGTAACTACAGGAAAGATAGTAGGATTTCAAGAAGGCATTATAGATATGTCTGGAAAAGGAGCCGAATACACACCCTTTTCTAAAACATATAATCTAGTAATAGCATGCTACAAGGCTGATGATATCAAACCTCAAGCTTACGAAAGAGCCGTTAGGATGGCTGGTTTAAAAACCGCAGCACATCTTGGGAATTTAGCTAAAGATTTAGAATCAGAAAGTATTGAAACTTATGAAACATTACCGATAATGAAGAGCTGTAAGGAATATAAAAAATTACCATCTGTAGCTTATGTTCAAATGCTTCAAAGTCAAGGTTTGCTTCATGATACCTATGTTTATGGGGTTGATGCTAAACAAATCATACCTACATTAATTTATCCAACAGAAATAATGGATGGAGCAATTATTAGTGGTAACTGTGTTTCTGCTTGTGACAAAAATACTACTTTCCATCATCAGAATAATTGTGTTGTACATGATTTATTCAAAAGACATGGAAAAGATATTAACTTCATCGGTGTAATTATAACTAACGAAAATGTTTATTTAGCTGATAAGGAAAGGTCTTCAAATTGGACAGCTAAACTAGCTGACTTTTTAGGTGTAGATGGAGTTGTTATATCTCAAGAAGGTTTTGGTAACCCTGATACAGACTTGATTATGAACTGTAAAAAAATAGAAGACAAAGGAATTGACACAGTTATAATAACCGACGAATATGCTGGAAGGGATGGAGCTTCTCAATCTCTTGCAGATGCAGATGAAAAGGCAAATGCAGTTGTAACCGGTGGTAACGCCAACGAATTAATAACCCTTCCTCCTATGAAAAAAATCATCGGACATTTGGATTATGTAGGTAAAATAGCCGGTGGATTTAAAGATAATATAGACGAAGAAGGTAATATCACCATAGAATTGCAGGCAATTATAGGAGCTACCAATGAATTAGGCTTCAATAAATTAACTGCCAGAGAATATTAAGGAGGCTATAAATGTCAAAATATAAAGTTGTACATTATATAAATCAATTTTACGCCGGTATAGGTGGAGAAGATATGGCAAATTATGAGCCTGAAAAAAGAGAAGGCCATGTTGGTCCAGGACAGGCATTTACTTCAGCTTTCAAAGAAAATGCTGAAATATGTTCCACAATAATTTGCGGTGATTCTTACTACAATGAAAATATGGAAGAAGCAAGAAAACAAATTTTAGAAATGATCAAAGAAGAGAAGCCAGATTTATTTATTGCTGGTCCAGCTTTTAATGCAGGTAGATATGGTATGGCTTGTGGGGATATAGCTAAAGCAGTTGAAAAAGATTTAGGAATAAAATCTATTACAGGTATGTATATAGAAAATCCTGGTGCAGATTCTTATAAAAAAGATATTTATATAATAGAAACTAAAAATTCCGCAGCTGGCATGAGAAAAGCAGTAAAAAAAATGACGTCTTTTGCTATAAAACTTTTAAATAATAAAGATATTTTGTCTCCAGCTGAAGAAGGGTATATAAAAAGAGGTTTAAGGAAAAATATTTTTGTAGAAAAAAGAGGCTCTGAAAGATCTATAGATATGTTGATCAAAAAATTAAACAAAGAAGACTATATCACAGAATACCCTATGCCTAAATTTGATAGGGTTCCACCTAGTCCAGCTATTAAAGATATGAAGAGTGCTAAAATCGCTATAGTAACAACAGGCGGTATTGTTCCAATAAATAATCCAGATCATATTGAAGCATCAAGTGCTTCTAAATACGGCAAATATAATATAAGTAAATTTGAAAATTTAACTTGTGAAGATCATGAAACTGCACATGGAGGATACGATCCATCATATGCAAACGAAGATGCAGATAGGGTAATTCCCATAGATGTATTGAGAGATATGGAAAAATCAAATCGAATAGGTAAACTACATGATTTCTTCTACACTACTACAGGAAATGGAACAGCCGTAACTAACTCAACGACTTTTGCTTCTGAAATCGCACAAGAATTAAAATTAGAAGGAGTAGATGCAGTTATTCTTACATCAACCTGAGGCACCTGTACACGTTGCGGTGCAACAATGGTAAAAGAAATAGAAAAAAGCGGAATTCCTGTTGTGCATTTATGTACAATAGTTCCTATATCAAAAACAGTAGGTGCTAATAGAATAGTACCGACTATTGCTATACCTTATCCTTTAGGGAATCCAAGTCTTCCAGAGAAAGAAGAAAAAGAATTAAGAAGAGGTATAGTAGAAAAAGCTATTACGGCTTTAGAAACAGAAATAACAGAACAAACAGTATTTCAATAAAAATAAGGAGGTTTAAAATGTTAGAACTAAACAAAAAAAATTTTGAAGAAGAAGTATTAAATAGTGAAGGTCTTGTACTTGTTGACTTTTGGGGTGACTCTTGTGAACCTTGCAAACAATTGATGCCAGATGTAGAAGCTTTAAGTGAAAAATACAGTGATAAAATTAAATTCACAAAGTTAAATACTACCAAAGCGAGAAGAGTAGCAATTTCACAAAGAGTTTTAGGTTTACCTACTATACTTATTTATAGAAACGGAGAAAAAATCGAAGAAGTAAATAAAGATAATGCAAACAAAGCTTATATAGAAGAAGCAATTAAAAAGCATATATAAAAAATTATAAAAATATAAATAAATTTTAGAAAGGAAGTGTCAATTATGAGTTTATTAGATAACAAAAAAGTTATTGTTATAGGCGACAGAGACGGAGTTCCAGGACCAGCTATGGAAGAATGTCTGAAATCAACAAATTCAGAAGTTGTATATTCTTCAACAGAATGTTTTGTCTGAACTGCCGCAGGTGCAATGGATTTAGAAAACCAAAAAAGAGTTAAGGATTTCGCTGAAGAATACGGTGCTGAAAACCTAGTAGTTATACTAGGTGCAGCAGAAGGTGAAGCAGCAGGATTAGCTGCTGAAACCGTAACAGCAGGAGATCCAACTTTTGCAGGTCCATTGACAGGAGTCCAGTTAGGACTAAGTGTATATCACTGTTGTGAACCACAATTCAAAGAAGAAGTTGATGAAGGTATTTATGAAGATCAAATCGGAATGATGGAAATGGTTCTTGATTTAGATGAAATCATTGAAGAAATGACTGATATTAGAGATGAATTTTGCAAGTATTGCTAAATAAATCTTTACAAATGGGTGTGAACACACCCATTTGTTTTATCAAATATATAGTATACCGAAATATTTATAATTAAAGGAGGACCATATGAAATATCCAGTTATTAACAGTGCTAGTTATATTTTAGTAAACACCCCGGATATGGTAATACATAACGGTACTACCCAAACAATGGAAAAGCTATCTAATCCAGATTCAGAATATATAAAAAAAATACCGTCTCATATTAGAAAATATGAGGATGTTTTAAATTATATGCCAAACCAAGTTTATATAGGAAACCTGAAGCCTTCTGATTTAGAAAACCAAAAACTTCCTTGGTGTAATATAAATTCGAAAACTAAGGATAGGTTTGGTAAATTTGGAGAAATAATGCCTCAAGACGAATTTATAGGCTTATTAAAAGTATCTGATTCTTTTAATTTAGTCCTATTGGAAAACTCATTTTCATCAACTATAATGGAAAAGTTATCCACACACCCTCTACTTGGCAAAAATATTACTGAAACCAAAGATGGTGTTGATATCGAATTAATAAATAGAGAGATTAATGAAAATGATGCTGAAGCCTTATATGACAATGGTAAGGTAGTTGGTTGTGTAAAAAAAGCACATGATATAGATGTTAATCTTACCTCACATATAATGTTTGAAAATTTAGTTGTAAAAGCTTCAGGTTTTTTAGCATTTAAACATTTAATAAACAACTCCGATAAGAAAGTAGAGGATATCGATTATGTAATCGAATGTTCTGAAGAAGCTTGCGGTGACATGAATCAACGTGGTGGAGGAAACTTTGCTAAATCTATAGCAGAACTATCTGGAGCTAGTAATGCTACAGGTTCAGACACTAGAGGGTTTTGCGCAGCTCCAACCCATGCTCTTATTCAAGCTGCTGCATTAGTAAAATCAGGAGTCTATAAAAATGTCGTAATAGTAGCAGGTGGGGCAACAGCAAAACTAGGAATGAATGGAAAGGATCATATAAAAAAAGGATTACCTATATTAGAAGATGTCTTGGGAGGATTTGCAATATTGATTAGCGAAAACGACGGAGTAAATCCAATAATAAGAACTGATCTAATAGGAAGACATACAGTAGGTACAGGATCTTCACCCCAAGCTGTTATAACATCCTTGATTACTTTACCTTTGGATAAAGCAAATATGAAAATAACAGATATTGATAAGTATTCTGTTGAAATGCAAAATCCAGATATAACTAAGCCAGCCGGTGCTGGTGATGTTCCTACATCAAATTATAAAATGATAGGTGCTTTAGGTGTAAAACGTGGAGATATTGAAAGAAAAGAACTCTTAAACTTTGTAACTAATCATGGTATGCCTGGATGGGCTCCAACTCAAGGCCATATACCCTCAGGGGTTCCTTATTTAGGATTTGCTATAGATGATTTAACCATTGGGAATTTAAATAGAGCTATGATAGTTGGTAAAGGTAGTTTATTCTTAGGAAGAATGACAAATTTATTTGATGGTGTGTCTGTAGTTGTAGAAAGAAATAGCGGTGACATCGAAGAAGAAAAATCAATATCGAAAAGTGAGATTAAGTCTATGATAGCAGAAGCTATAAAGGATTTTGGAAATCATCTCATAAATGATTAGGAGGATGTTATGTTAGATTCTAAAAAAAGTAAAAAAATAATAGGCGATGTCTTTATAGAAATTGCTAATGGAATAGAATCAGGGAAATTTGGAGAAAAAATAAAAATTGGCCTCACAACTCTTGGCTCTGAACATGGAGTGGATAATATATTAAAAGGAGCTGAATTAGCTTCCAAAAAATACCCAAATATAGAGGTTGTTCTAATCGGACCAAAATTAGATACTTCTTTAGATATCATTGAGGCTAAAACAGAAGAAACAATGTATGAAAAAATGGAAGAACTCCTTGATAAAGATTATATTCAAGCTTGCGTGACTATGCATTACAATTTCCCCATTGGAGTATCAACAGTAGGTAAGGTTATAACTCCAGGATTAGGTAGAGATATGTTCATTGCTACAACAACGGGAACAACCGCTGCTAAGAGAATAGAAGCTATGATTAAAAATACTATAAACGGAATAATAGCTGCAAAAGCTTCGGGAATAGATAATCCAACTATTGGAATTTTAAACGTAGATGGAGCTAATCAAGTTGAAATAGCTTTGAAAAAATTAAAAGCAAATGGCTATGATATTAATTTTGGAGAAACATTGAGATCCCACGGTGGTTGTATAATGAGAGGTAACGATTTGCTTGCTGGAAGTGTAGATATTATGGTTACGGATACTCTTACCGGTAATATTCTAATGAAGATGTTTTCTTCTTTTTCCACAGGTGGCAGCTATGAATCTTTAGGATACGGGTATGGTCCTGGCATCGGTGAAGATTTCAATCGAAATATTTTAATACTATCAAGAGCTTCTGGTTCTCCGGTAGTTTCAAATGCTCTAGAGTACGGCATGAATATTTCACAAGGAAATATTTCTGATATTAGAAAAGAAGAATATATCCAAGCAAATAAATACGGTTTAAAAGATATAATCAAGAATATTACAAAAGAAGTAAAAAAAGATAAAAATATAAAAGTCAAAATACCTGAAAAAGAAATTGTAACTTCTCAAATTTCAGGAATTGATATTATGGATTTAGAAGATGCAGTAAAAGTTTTATGGCAAGAAAAAGTATATGCAGAAAGTGGAATGGGTTGTACTGGACCTGTAATTCTAGTTTCAGATGATAAGCTAGAAAAATCTGTTGAAATTTTAATAAATAAAGAATTTATAGTTTCTGAAAAACAGGACTGCTAATTTAAAACAGCATGGATTTTAACCCCATGCTGTTTTGAATTTTAAAGTAAAACAAAACTACCTATGCCAACTCTTCTTTTAAATTAATAATTTATTGCTTTTGTTTTAAATATAAATTTTTATACAACTCATTATTTTCCATCAAGTTTTGATGATTTCCCAATCCACATATTTCACCATTTTTAAGAACAGCTATTCTGCTAGCTTTTTTAAGAGTAGTAAATCTATGGGCAATCATAACTGCAGTCCTGCCTTCAAGCAAAATATCTAATGCCTCTTGTATAAGTACTTCTGTATAGGCATCTACACTTGAAGTTGCTTCATCAAGTATTAAAATCTTAGGATTAGAAATAAGTGCTCTAGCAAATGATATCAACTGCTTTTGTCCACCAGATAATCTTGAGCCTCCCTCACCAACTTTAGTTTCGTATCCATCAGGCAATTTTTCTATGAAGTCGTGAGCTTTTACTTTTAAAGCTGCTTCTTCTATTTCTTTATCTGATGCAGTTGGCTTACCATACCTTATATTTTCTTTAATTGTAGTATCAAATAGATATACATTTTGAGGTACTACAGATATTATATTTCTTAATGATTTAAAATCTATTTCCTTAATGTTGACACCATCAATTGCTATACTTCCTTTTTTCGTATCATATAATCTGGTAAGCAAGTTAACAAAGGTAGTTTTACCTGCTCCAGTAGGTCCGACTATGGCGAAACTTTCATTTTCATTTATACTTAAATATATATTTTTTAATATAAGTTCTTTCTCATAAGCAAAACTCACGTCTTTAAACTCAATCTTTCCTCTTATGTTTTTCCCTATCCTTTTAGGATTTTTACTTTCTTTTACAGTAGGTTCTATTTTTAAATATTCATTTATTCTATCAAGTCCAGCAGCTGCCGATTGGTACGTATTGTATATCTGACTCATATCTGCTAATGGAGAAAAGAACCTTCTCACATATTCCATAAATGCCAAAAGAATACCTAGGGTTATATGACCATTAATAACAGCGTACCCTCCAAATATTAAAATTAAAGCTTCCCCCAGTACCTTGCTAATATTCATCGCTGGAAAAAGCAGCGCAAAGTATGAAACTGCTTTAAGGTTTGCTTTTAAATTCTCCCAACTTAGTTTCTTGAAATTTTTATTGTTTACCGCTTCTCTGTTTACTGCCTGTATGAGTCTTATGCCCGAAAGATTTTCTTCTACATCTGCATTTAATTTTGCTAGTTTTTCTCTAACGTCTCTATAGGCATATCTCATCTTTTTTCCTAATAGAAATATAGCAAAAAATATTATGGGTATCAAAGAAAAACTGATTAAAGCAAGTTTTAGATTTAATAAAATCATAATAACCATAATTCCTAGTAATGTCAGCACATCATTAAAAAAATGTACAAAACCTGAAGATACAAGTTCCGACAGAGAATTAACATCATGAGTTAATCTTGCCATAATATCCCCAGTTAATCTTTTCTTGTAAAAGTCAATAGACATTTTTTGAATATGTTTGTATAAATCCTCTCTGATAGTTGCTACTATTTTTTCTCCCACATAACTTGAAAGATATGTTTGAAAAAAAGAAGAAGCCCAAAAAATTCCATAGGTAATCATCATTAAAAGTAATATAATATTTAATCCTCTAAAATCTTTTTGTAAAATGTAATCATCAACAGCCAACTTTATCAAATACGGACCGGCTAAAGATGAAGCGGTAACTACTACCATGGCTAGAAAAGCTAGGCTTAATCTTTTTGAATTAGGCTTTAAGTACTTAAATAAAAGTTTTATAGTGTCTTTATCTATTTCTCTTAATTTAATTTCTTCCTGATTGTCATTTCTTAATCTGCTTCCGAATCCACCCCTCATCTCCCCTCACCTTCTTCTTTTTCAGTATCTTCATTCATATAGTTTGAACCATACAGCTTATAATAAAAGTCTTTCTTTTCCAACAATTCTTCATGAGTACCTTTTTCTATTAGTTTTCCATCCTTTATAACTAGTATCAAATTAGCTTTTTTTATAGTCCAAAGCTTGTGGGCTATGATAAATGATGTCCTATTTTTAATAACTCCTTTTAAAGCTTTTTGCATTTTATCTTCTGTTTCAGAGTCTATATTAGAGGTAGGTTCATCTAATATAAGAAGTTTAGGGTTTGTTAATAAAAGTCTTGCCATAGCTAATCTTTGCTTCTGTCCGCCTGATAAGCTGACTCCTCTTTCTCCTACAGGCGTCTCATACCCTAAAGGCAATTCTTTTATGAAATCATGTATCTGAGCTATTTTTGCACACTCTATTATTTCATCCATTTCAGCACCAGGTCGCCCGTAGGAGATGTTTTCCCTTATTGAAGCTGCGAAAAGAAATGTGTGCTGCTGGAGTATCCCTATTTGATTCCTTAAACTCTTTAGTCTTACATTTTTTATATCAAAGCCATCTATTTTTATGTTCCCCTTTAGGGGATCATAAAATCTAGGTATTAAATTGATTAAAGTACTTTTTCCAGCTCCCGTTGGACCAACTACAGCAACACTGTAACCCGGTTCTACTGTAAATTTAATGTCATTAAGCACTTTTCTATTATCTTTATATTCAAAGGAAACATTTTCGAATTCCACTCTTCCTTCTAGAGGAGGAAGTTCTTTTGCATTTACCGAATCTTTTATTTCCGCTTTAGTATCTAAAATATTAAAAATTCTTTCACCAGCCGCCGCTGCTTGATTCGCAAAGTTAATCATCATGCCTGTCTGTCTAATAGGTCTCATGAGCATTGAAATATAACCTATAAATCCTGCTAATGTTCCTATAGAGATTTCACCTCTAATTACCAATCTGCCACCATACCAAATAATAGCAGCTGTTCCTGCTCCCATAAAAAAGTTTACGTAAGGCATCCAAAAAGCAGAGACCTTTGCTGCTTTAATGTTTAGATTAGCATATTGTTTATTAACTTTCTTAAATTCTTTTTGTTCTTCTTTTTCTCTTCCAAAAAGTTTTACGACTTCTACTCCTAATATATCTTCTTGAACAATTTCCGTTAATGTAGCCAACTTTTTTCTGACTTGCTTAAACATAGGCCTTACCCTAGTAGAGTACATAACCATTCCTAAAATCATAAATGGAATCATAAGTAAATACAAAATAGCAAGTTTTATGTTCCAACCTATCATTATTACCAAAATTCCAATAATAGTCAAAATATTACTGAAAATAAATAAAATTGCATTTGATAAAAATCCTTTAAGAGTATCTGCATCCGAAGTAACTCTAGACATTATATCTCCAATTTTTGAATAATCAAAAAAAGAAAAAGAAAGTTCATTAAGATGTGAATATAATTTAGATCTTATATTATGAATAATGTTTTGAGATAAATGTTCTGCAGAATATCTTTTTATATAGTCAAATATACCTTGAAGCAAAGTGGCACCTAACATTGCTAGCCCAACTTTTATCAAAGGTTCAAAAATATTATTGGTTATATATTTATC
>JAWOEG010000087.1:0-3927 GCA_046482875.1 Eubacteriales bacterium
TAAAGATTATGTATTTGCGGTATTTGTAAAGAAGAATCCTGTAGAAGCGGGAAAAACAACTAGAGAAAAGATTGCAGCAAGAACTATAAGGAAAGGACAAGATTATATGTTTAACAGCATTTTTAAGAATTTGGGCGATGCAAAAGCCCCTGTAGGTGAGTCAGAAGGCTGCGTATATTTTATTGACACCAAAGAAAAATGTATTCAAAATGAAAAGGAGTTCTGGGAAACTGGAACAGTTGACGTAATTGATCAGGCCAAAAAGAACATTCAGGCGCAAAGATATCCTTCATGGGTAAGAAAGTCATTAACTAGGATTGTTGATAAAAATGCAAAGATAAATGATATTTTTAGAATGTTCACTGGGTACTTTCAGGTAGTAGTTACAACAAAGACTGATACATTAGAAAACTTTATGCCTAATAAGGATAATGCGAGTTATTTCCTAACCCCGAAAAACAAACTACAAATAGAGCCTAAAAAAGATAAAAAAGAGTAATTTGTTTCGTGGTTTGGTATAAAATACGAAACATTTAAATATAAGTATGTGCATAAAATAATTACAATGAATAAACAAAAACAAGAAAGACTCAGAACTGAGGCAATCAAAGAAGCGCCAGTTGATGCTGTTTTAGAATTGGTTGGATTCTATGAACTATAAAGACAGAGTCTACTGGAATAGTCACAGTTATGGAAATGCAATTAAAATTAATGGCATATATTTATTTTTGTTAGTTACTGTTATTTGTGTAGTAACACCCGCAACTAATTGGCTTATACCTATAGCAAAAAACAAAATACCTAAACAAGTAATGTATAGATACTAAAGTCCAAAGCCAACAAAACACTAGCCTCAGCTTAGCTGGGGTTAGTTCATAATCATTTGACCAGTGATCGGGGTTGCTTGTTATCCTCGTTACATTTTTTGTTGTCCTGGAGTTGGTCACTCCTTATACTCACACCTCTTTGGGGTCGCCCTGCGTATTTACCCAACTACCTAGTCATACTTTCGGGGCGGCCTTTTTATTATTATGAATGAAAAAACTAAATTACAAAAAGTATCCCTAGAAATACTAGAAATTCTAAAGAAGAATAAACTTAGTCCTTCTCAGGTTAGATATGTTTTTAAGAAAGCTAGAGAATCAGGCGATTATCAATTACCCAAAGTATCTAAAAGATTACCTGATTACCTAAGTCCTGCAGAAATATATACGCTTTTAGAGAATACTACTGACTCTTTTGATCATCTACTTATAGAGTTTATGCTAAAGACAGGTCTTAGAATATCTGAGGCAAGAAACTTAATGATTAAAGACATAGATTTGCAATTAAAACAAATAAATGTTAGACAAGGTAAGAATAGTAAGGATAGAGTTGTAAATCTTCATCATAGTCTTATTAACCCTTTACGGATGTACTACCAAGACAGAAAGGGGTACCTTTTTGTTAAAAAAGATGGTTCTAGATATTCGATTAGGGCTTTACAATATAGAATTAAGCGAAATCTTGATAATTTGCATAGTGAAAAAGATTTGAGGACTCATTCTTTGCGGCATACCTTTGCAACATATCTTAGATTACAGGGAATGCCTTTACAAGACATTCAAGCTATATTAGGTCATACCAGTATTAAGACCACTGAGATATACGCCAAAATGGTACACTCAGTAGATAGCAGAGAAAAGTTCCAGCAAATAATGGGTTTTTAAGAAAGAAAATCTTTAAATGGGTCTTTTCCAGCAGGTTTGAGTTTACTTTGTATTTTTAGATTTTTCTCTCTTAAATCAAACAGTTTTTCTTTCTTTTTTAAATTTGCCATCTTTTTTTCTTCTCTTTTAATCTGCTCTTCTATGTCAAAGAATTTTTGTGTTTTCTTTCCTACATCTGCAAAACCTTTTCTAAAGGTTCCCTTTTTTATTTTAATTGGTTTCATTGTTTACCTCAATATTATTTTAACGTTATCTTGTATGTCTTTAAACATTTTTTTAGTTGCAATATCAATTTCTTTCTGATACGTTGCAAAATCCTTGGCTTTTTTAGCCTTCCTAGTATATCTCTTTATATTGGTTCGTTTCATCTTGAAAATATCTTTGAGAGTATCACTGCCATAATTACTCCCAGTATTATAATTAAATAAGGGATTAAGGTCTCTACGCCCTCAAAATTGGCAATAGCAAACATACTAAAAGGCAGCATAGTCATAATGGCACTTGCTAAAAAGTCTTGTGTAACAATAAAAAATATCGCCAATAAAACAAAAGCAGCCATACCTATAACTACCCAAGCGTTTCCAAAGTCAGTTACCATCCCACTAAATATTACGTCTAAAAAGTTGCTCATAGTTGTCTATTCCCCACAAATTCTATTATTGCTATAAAATATAATACAGCTAAAGGTGCGCCTATCATAAGCTTTACGATAGCTGTCATCTGCAAAGATACAATAACTGCGATAATCGGTAAAGGAGTTAACAAAGAAACTGCAGAGACTAATAGCTTAAATACATCGAAGAAAGAAGCCCCAGCCTCTGTACCTTCATTAGATCTAGACAACTCCCCTAGAGCAGATTCTGTTTGAGTATTGTACGAACTGTCAATTTCAAGGGTTTCGTTATTTACTCCTATAAAAGTGTTGATTACAGGAGTATAGCCTGTAACATTTAAATTTGTTTGGCTAATAAAGATAAGCACCATAATGTTTATGCATACTGTCATTAAAATAATAAATTTTCCGTTCATACGTTAGACCTCACTACAAGCAATCCTAGAACTAATACTAAGAATACTGATATAATTGTTAAATATACTATTGGTAAGAAAAGCCATCCAAAAAACAAACCCGTAAGCATTACAGGCACTACTATAAGAATGTTTCGCATAAAAGGGATTGCTGCAAATATTATACTTGTAATAACCCAAGCCATAAGCCACATCATAATTCTTTGACCTTCCGAGTAATTATCCGCAACATAATCTCTTATTCCATATAAGTTACTCGCCGACACTCTTTGTGGTAATACTGTTAGCTTTTTTGACAAGCAATACTCAGAAAAGCCTTGCTTTTGAAAACAAAATATAAATTCAATAGTAGAATTAATTTTACTAGACAAATCTAAGTTTAAAGTAAGTAATTCTCCTGAAGTATTGGTGCTTGTATTAACATAAGTTGCCTGTAAATCTCCTGTGCTATTATACTCTCTTATTATAAATCTAGAAGCGTATAAGGAAGTTAAATCATTTGTAGGACTACTAACAGTCCAATTAAAAACATAGCTTCTATTATAGATTAAAACGCCTTTACCAGGATCATAACTATATAATACTCCATCAAGTTCATTCTCGAAGTCTACTTGCACTAAATCGTTAATTGTAAAAGTGTACGCAGTACCTAAAGGCTCATTAATGAAAAAAGACTTGTTTTGATATCCTGATCTTGAAATCTCGAATAAATGTCTTTTACTTGTGTCTAAGGATGCAACCAATTCCCCATTAATATCTGTTACTAACTCTTCTACCTGTGTATATGTTCCATCGATTGCAGCCTTAATTATTATAGTAACTCCATCTAAATCTCTCCCGTTATCGTCTAGAATATTAATTTGCACATCTTTTACATCAGTATTGGAACTTTCAGTCAGATAATATGTAGCAGAATTAAAAAAAGGCTTTTCGGAATCGGTATAATTGGTGAGTATATAAGCCGGATTTACAACGAAGTCAGAGGGCGCCCCAGATATATCATTGACCGTATTATCGGCGGTGATACAATTTCCGGTCATGACAAAGGTGCGGACCCATGATGTTTTAACTGCTGCATACGCTCTTTAGAATGATTGTTCATAGAACCCTGGCTACGGTGAGTTATCAAGTTTAACATTCCATATCGAGTAACCATTGTATTCATATACTGGCTTCCAGTATTTTTTTG
>JAWOEG010000053.1:0-18056 GCA_046482875.1 Eubacteriales bacterium
CTGCTGCCATCAAAGCTGTTGTTGTAAGTTGTTTTGTATCATAATTTGCCATATTATTTCTCCTTTTCTTTTTTCTAGTTATAGGATATAATATTATTGTACCTTTTAAAAGATACAGTTTTTAACTTTTTGACCAGTACAGATGGGAGGTAGTTATGCTTTTAACTTTTTATGCTGATAAAGATAAGAAGACTGCTATTTATATGCAGCTTTATGAATACTTGAAAGAAGAAATAATAAAAAACAACATTAAAGATGGTGAAAAACTTCCATCTATCAGGGAAGCTTCAAGGATGTTAAAATTAAGTAAAACAACTATTGAAAATGCCTATTTCCAACTTGTAACTGAAGGGTATATTGAAAATAAACCCAGAAAAGGTTACTACGTAATCCATTTATCTAGTTTTCAAATAAGATCTGAAAAGAAGGATAATTCAATAACTGTTAAAAATATCAGTATTAATATGAAGGAAAAGCATTTTAAAAATGAAGATGTGGATCATTCTACTTTTGAAGTTAAAGATTGGAAAAAGATATATAATAGAGTTTTATTCAATAGAGAAAAAGATATCTATAGCTCTTCTGATTATCAAGGAGAATATGAACTTAGAAGAGAAATTTCAGAGTTTACAAATTTGGCAAGAGGTGCTAATTCTGTACCTGAACAGATAGTAATCGGTGCTGGAGTTCAATACCTAATAGGAATACTTGCTGGAATTATTAGAGAGGATTATAATAATGCGGCTGTGGAAAGCCCTGGTTATGAAAAAGCGAGATATATTTTTGAGGACTACAGCTTTAACACTACTGAAATTCCCGTAAGAAATGATGGCTTAAATACAAAAATGCTCTACAAGTCCAATGCGGATATAGCTTATGTAAGTCCATCTCATCAGTTTCCTACAGGTAGTCTTATGCCTATAAAAAAAAGGCTTCAACTTTTAAATTGGGCAAAAGAAGAAGGTTCTTTTATAGTAGAAGATGATTACGATAGCTTGGTTCGTCATGAAAGCAAACCTGTACCCTGCCTCCAAGGACTAGATAAAAATGATAGGGTTATATACCTTGGATCTTTTTCTAAAATACTTTTACCTTCTTTGCGTATTAGCTATATGATTTTGCCAGTACGTTTACTCCATAAATATAATGAAATAAAAGACAGATACACCCAAACATCATCAAAAATTGAACAGATGGCTTTGGAACTTTATATTAAGGAAGGATATCTTCAAAAACATATAAATAAAATAAAAAGAATTTATAAAAAAAAGATTAATCTTATTCAGGAATATATTAAATATTTCCAGGGAAATAAAATAAAAGTTTTAAGTGCAGATTCTGGTCTTCATATAGTATTGGAAATCGAAACAAAAATATCCCCAAATCTTTTAAAACAAAGATTTGAAGATAAAAATATTTTGATAAGAATTATAGAAAAAAAAGAATCTTCTTATATTATATCTCTAAGCTACAGTGGATTAGATTTTAAAGATATAGATATTTTTAAAAGTGCCATATTATGATTTTTCTGGCAAATCCATCTCTATCCCCTTTTTTTCAAGTTTTTCCTCTATATCTTCTTCCAGTATGGTTTTTATAAGAACAACGGTAGGTACTCCTAATATCATTCCTAAGGGTCCAGCTGCAACTGCACCTACTGTAACGGCTGTAATTACCCAAAATGGACTTACTCCGATAGCTTTTCCAACTATTTTAGGATCTAAGAAGTTTCCGTCTATTTGCTGTACAACTAATATTATTATTAATGCCAGCAAAGCCTTGGGAGGATCTATAAACAAAGAAACTATAATTACAGGAACAGAGCCAAAAAAAGGTCCGAAATAGGGTATCATATTTGTAAAACCTAATATTGCACCCATTAAAGCAGCATAGGGTACTCCAAATATCCAAAATAATATTATTACTATTATTCCTACTATAAAAGAATCAAGTATTTTCCCATTGAAGTAGCTTTTAAATATTTTATTACCCTTATTAAAGGTGTTAATTATTTTGTTTGCCCTATTTTCTTCAAAATATGCTTTAGTGAATTTTTTGCATTTATTTAATAAATCATCTTTTTCAATTAGCATATAGATTGATATTATAAAACTCGTGAATCCTGCAAGAATTCCTTCTCCTATATTTCTAACAAATCCTGCGCCATATTCAGAAATATATTTAAGTCCATTCATAATTTGTTCTGATATTTCGCTGTTTATTTCTCCTGTAGAATCTGTTATATATTCGAAAAAATTTCTTAAAAATTGACTTTCTGAATTGTTTTTAAGATTTTCTAAAACATTATTAAAGTCAAAATTTCCATTAACCACAAAATTAAATACACTGTTGAAGTTTTGAATTATTATTGGAACTAAAAAAGAAATTAAAACTGTAATTAATCCTATAATTAATAGATAAGTGAAGAATATACTGAAATTTCTGCTAAATTTTATTCTGATATCTAAAAATTTAACAACAGAATCCAGCACATATGCTATAGCAAAAGCAATTAGAACGGGTTTGATTATTGCTACTACTCTTGCTGCTGCATTGTTTCTAAAAAATAAAAACCCTATAAAGATAGCAAGAACTATCATGGGCATGTATTTTTTAATAATACTCTTTGATGTTATATTCATTATCTCACCTTACTTTCTTAGTCATTATATTATAACATTAATAGTCTTTCAAATCACTGGTTTTTATTATATCATATTATTTATTGAAATTAACAGACAAATCAAGTAGAATATTAAGAATAAGGAGTTAATATATGAAAAAAGAGAAAAAGAAGTTTAAGTTGAATGCAACATATTATGTCCTAATAACTTTCAGTTTTATACAAATAATATTTGGATTAACACAAGATACTCCAAGAGATATAATCTTAGGCTTACAAAGTATACTTTCTAATCCTAATACTCTAGTTTCCGACTATTTTGGTATTGGTGGTTTAGGAGCATCCTTTGTAAACTCAGGATTACTTACTCTAATATTTTTGTTTATGCTTTATCGTATGAAACACAGAGCTCACGGTGTTACAATAGCCGGCATATTAACTATTTCAGGCTTTGCACTTTTTGGTAAAAACCTTTTAAATGTTTGGTTTGTAGTATTGGGTGTTTATCTCTACTCAAGGTATCAAAAAGATAAGTTTTCAAAGTACGTTGTAGTTGCATTGTTTGGTACGGCTCTTGCTCCAGTAGCTACTGAAATCATGTTCAGTAGTTTGCTTCCATACCATATAAGTATTCCTCTTGGTATAATATCTGGAGTTTTAATGGGTTTTATACTTCCAGCCTTGGCTACATCCATGCTTAATTTTCATCAGGGTTTTAACCTATATAACATAGGCTTTACTTCAGGTCTTTTAGCTACAGTTTATGTTTCTATTTTGAGGTCCTACGGCTTTGTGCCGGAACCTAGATTTATATGGACTACTGGAAACAACTTTAAGCTATCAATATTTCTTTCTATTATTTTCTTAGGATTTATAATAATTGGGGTATATTCAAGTGAAAGAAAAATATCAGAATATAAGAGTATTTTTAAATATTCAGGAAGATTAATAACAGATTATGTAAAATTAGAAGGTCTTCCTTTTACTTTAATCAATATGGGTCTTGCTGGATTTTTATCCCTGGCATACATACTCATTATTGGAGGAGATTTAAATGGAGCTACTTTAGCTGGAATTTATACTATAGTAGGATTTTCAGCCTTTGGTAAAACTCCTAAAACTATACTTCCTATATTTATCGGGGTTGCATTGGGTGCTCTTACTAAAACCTGGGGTATTAACGAACCTGCTATTCAATTAGCAGCTTTATTCGGTACAGCATTAGCACCTATAGCCGGAGAATTTGGGTGGATTTATGGTTCTGCAGCAGCTTTTGTACATTCTTCTGTAGTTTTAAATGTAGGCTTTTTACACGGTGGAATGAATTTATATAATAACGGCTTCGCAGCTGGTATCGTAGCTGGTTTTTTACTTCCAATATTTGAAGCCTTTAGAAAGGATGAGGATTAATGAAACATAAAAGAAAACGAGTAATGAAAATAATTGATGAAATAACAAACTTTCTTTTCTTTATTGGATCTAAAAAAATCAGCATAGATTATGAAGAAAACGATGAAGGCTTCTTAATTACTATGGAAGGAAATTATAAGAAGGAAAAAATACAAGAAATTTATAACCTTGTAAAATATTTAAACTACGATAAGGAAGAAGAAATGGAAGAGTACTACTGGGAGCTATCGGGAAACTACGACATGGATACAGAGCTTACTCTAGTAGGTATGATGACTGATGAAGCAAAGGTTTACTATGATGATACTAAGGTTACAATATTTTTGGTAAGATATAAATAACGGATAGCTAATTAGCCATCCGTTTTTCTTCTTTTTAAGGTTTTTCTTTTCACTCTGTAGAGGATCCTGTCGCTTTCTTTATAAATATCCTCGATATCCTCACCATCATCGGGGTACTTAGCTATTCCCCAGGAAAATCCGTTTTTGAAATTCTTCCCGGATTTTATTTTAACTCCTTCTTTTTTACATTTGTTATGGAGCCTTTCAATTGTTCCCTCTATATTTTTTTCTTCCTTGTTTTCAAAAATTAATGCAAATTCGTCTCCACCTAACCTTATGGGCTCATGAGATATGTCCAGTTCTTTTAGTTCTGCTCCAAAAGCTTTTAAAAACTCATCTCCTACAAGGTGCCCGAATTTATCATTTATTTCTTTAAAATTATTTAAATCAATCTGCACCATGTAGAATGATTCTTTTTTTTCGATTTTTTTATTTAAATAACTGTAGAGACTAGTTCTATTTCCTAATTTTGTAAGATGATCATGATTTGATAAAAACTTTATTTCATCTATCATTATAAATCTCTCGAGTATAATTTCTACAATACCTGCTATATAATCCATTATGATTTTATGAAATTCTGAGAATGGTGCCAATTTAGTACTATCAACGTTTATTGAACCATATCTCTGTCCTTTTACAAAAAAAGGAGCACTTATAGTAGATTTAATTAACTCACCTTTATCAGTATATATCTTAGACATATTTCTTTCTTTTTTCGTATTTATTAATTTTATAAGATCTTGGACTATTACCGTGGATTTATACTTATCTTTACTAACACAAAAATGAAATGTTTCCTTGGGTAAAACCTTGACATTTTTGGAAGCATTTGACAATCCAATTGTAATTTCAGGAGTCATATATACATTCTCTTCATCTAAGAGAAGAATCGAACCACTTTCTGAGACATCAAGGGTTTTGATGGCATTAACAAGTATTTTTTTTAGCAATTCATGTACATTATCATAATGCACAACTTCTAATGAAGTTTCCAATAGAAAGTCCTTTACCTCATTGATTTTTTTTCTTTTCTCTACTCCAAATGTTTTTCCTGAAGCAACCATAACTCCACCCCTTAAATCTATTTCATGTATAATGTTATTTAATTATATTTTATCAAAAATCACACCTGGATTACCTAGCAATTAAGCAACCAAGGTGTGTTTAGACTTCTTACTTAACTACTATATTGTATATCCTTCCAGGAACATATATTTCTTTTACTATTTTTTTATCTTTTGTAATTTCTATAATGCTTTCGTCCCTAAATGCTTTTTCTTTTACCTTGTTTTGATCTGCATCTTTTGCAACTTTTATCTTTGATCTAACCTTGCCATTTATTTGTACAGGTATTTCTAATATGTCTTCTACAGTCTTTTCTTCTTCCCATTTTGGCCAGAAAGTTTGATTTAACATATCTTTATAATTCTGTATCTGCCAGATTTCTTCTGTAACATGAGGCGCTATAGGATTTAAAAGTATTAATAGATCTTTATATTCATCTCTTGTAACCTTACCTTTATCATAAAATTCATTTACTAAACTCATCATAGCTGCTACTGCAGTATTATATTTCATATCTTCGTAGTCTTCTGTTACTTTTTTAATAGTTTTATGCATCCAGGTTTCAAGTTCTTCAGAATATCCGTCTTTATCAGACAGCATTTCTTGTAAATTCCATACTCTGTCCAAAAATCTTTTACATCCTTTTACAGAACTGTCAGACCAAGGCGCAGGTTTCTCATAGTCTCCAATGAACATTATATATGTCCTAAGGGTATCTGCCCCAAATTCATCTATAATATCGTTGGGATTTACTACATTTCCTCTGGACTTAGACATCTTTTCTCCATCTCCGCCTAATATAAGTCCTTGAGCCGTTCTTTTAGCATAAGGCTCTTTTACAGGCACCTCTCCTATATCATATAGGAATCTATGCCAAAATCTTGAGTATATCAAGTGTCTTGTTACGTGCTCCATTCCTCCGTTGTACCAATCTACAGGAAGCCAGTAATCTAGTTTTTCTTTTGAAGCTAATTCTTCGTCATTTTCAGGATCTATATATCTTAAAAAATACCAACTTGAACCAGCCCACTGCGGCATAGTGTCTGTTTCTCTTTTTGCTTTACCACCACATTTGGGACAAGTTGTATTTACCCATTCTTCTATATTTGCTAATGGTGATTCTCCTGTATCTGTAGGTTGATATTTTTCTACTTTTGGAAGTTCCAAAGGTAGTTCATCTTTTGGTACTGGTACAGAACCACAATTATCACAATGTATTATAGGTATAGGCTCACCCCAATACCTTTGTCTATTAAAAGCCCAATCTTTCATTTTGTAGTTAACGGTTTTCTTTCCTAAATCTTTATTTTCTAGATATTTAATCATTTTATCTATAGCCGGCTTTACTCTCATACCGTCGATTAATTTAGAGTTTACTAATATTCCGTCTTGTGTATCAGTATAGGCTTCTTTGGATATATCTCCACCTTTTATTACTTCTACAATCGGAATATCAAATTTTTTAGCAAATTCCCAGTCTCTAGTATCGTGTCCAGGCACTGCCATTATAGCTCCTGTACCGTAACCCATCATTACGTAGTCTGATATCCATATAGGAATTTCTTTATTATTTACCGGATTTATTGCTTTTATTCCTTTAATTTCCACACCTGTTTTATCTTTTGCCAGTTGTATTCTTTCAAATTCTGTTTTCTTTTTAGCTTCTTCTTTGTATTTCTCTATTTCATTATGATTATGAATTTCATTGTGGAGTTGTTCTAATAATGGATGTTCTGGAGCTATTACCATAAAGGTAGCACCGTATAATGTATCCGGTCTAGTTGTAAATACTTCAAGTCCTATTTCTGTATCTTTTACCTTGAACTTAACTTCAGCACCATAGGATCTACCTATCCAGTTTTCCTGCTCTAATTTGATCCTAGATGGAAAATCAACTTCGTTTAATCCATCTAATAGCTTATCAGCATATTCTCTAATTTTTAAAAACCAAACATCTTTTTCCAGTTGAACAACTTCCTGTCCACATCTATCGCATTTTCCGTCTCTAAAGTCTTCGTTTGCCAATACTACCTGACAGCCACTGCAGAAGTTTACATGAGTGGTATCTTTAAAAGCTAAACCTTCTTCAAACAATTTGATGAATATCCACTGAGTCCATTTGTAATACTCGGGTTGAGTGGTATCTACAGTTCTATCCCAATCAAAGGAATATCCTATATTTTTCAGCTGTTGAGTAAAAACTTCTATATTTCTATCAGTTACCTTTCTTGGATGTTCACCTGTTTGTATAGCATAATTCTCAGTAGGTAATCCAAATGCATCAAATCCTATAGGGAACATTACGTTATATCCTTCAAGTCTTCTCTTCCTTGAAATAACTTCTAGGGATGTATAAGCTCTTACATGACCAACATGTAATCCTATCCCCGAGGGATATGGAAATTCTACCAAGGAGTAAAATTTTTCTTTTTCTGAATTATTTTCTGCCTTAAATGTATTTTCTTTTTCCCAAATTTTTTGCCACTTTTTTTCTATTTCTTGCGGGTTGTATGATTTCATAATTATTGCGCCTCACCTATCTTTTATTTATTTCTTATTCTATTACATAGAAGGTATTATATCAAAGAGATTGTTATTTTTCAATTACTACTGAGATTCAAGTTGTCATTGTATACAGCATAATGAACATGGTCCTTCCACTCTCCGTTTATGTTTAAATATCTTTTAGAGTATCCTTCTTTTTCAAAACCTGCCTTTTCTACCACTCTAATAGAGCGAATATTTTCAGGAATAACGTTTGCCTCTACTCTATGAATTTTATATTCTTTAAACATTATTGATATACCTTTTCTTACTGCTTCAGTAGCATAACCATTATTTATTTCCTTTTCATCCAGTTTGTATCCTAAAAAACAGGATAAAAAATTTCCATAAATAATATTGTTAAAACAAATGCTGCCTATAATTTTATTAGGATTATCTTTTTTAAATATCCACAGTTTTAGTTTAGATTTTTCCTTATATTCTAAATATTCTTCTTTTAAGAGTTCCTGGTGATATTCATAAGTATAAAACCTTTTGCCTCTTTGAGGCTCCCATTCTTGAAGGAATTCTCTATTCCTTAAATAATAATCAAGGACCTCTTGAGCATTATTGGGTTTTAATACTTTCAGTATTAATCTTTCCGAAAAATAAGTTCTTTTAAAATTAGTTTTTTTCCTTAATTTTGTTAGTTCACTTAATATATTCATAGTTATCTCTCCAAATCATATACATATTATTCTACTATGAATATATTAATTTGGCAATAAAAACTCCCGACCTCAGTCGGGAGCATATTTTATATAATATTTCTTTTGTATTCCATATATTTATTTCTTATTAGAGTCATCTTATCGTTCATTTCTTTTTGCTTTATAGATGCCGTTTCAAAGTCTCTTATTTTAATTGCATTTGCAATAGTTGTAAACAATGATAACTTTGATGTGCTATCTTTCATTAATTCTACTCTCATAGTATTAATTTTTTCCCAATTTATTACGTCTAAGTCCGTTGCCAAATCTGTATGAAGTTTCTTGAAACTTCTTAATATTTCTATATTATTTGGTATTATTCTTCCAATGAGTTCATTAGCCCATTTGTCTAATATTACCATTTTATATGATTTGATTAGAGCTTCTGAAAAAGCACCTTCTTCTTTTAATAAGTTTACTCTACTACCGCCGTTATTTAGGTTTTCTAAGTTTTCCCAAACTGTTGACGGTGCCTTGCCAAATAACTTATCTCTTTCATCTTCAGTATAATGTTCAAATACATCTTTTTCACTTCTATAAGCTTTTTCTTTTTCTAAATAGAATACATCTTCTCCAGGTTTTTTAGAGATTATTCTTTCAAGATCACTTTCTGAAAGATTTTCTTTTATTACTGCTTTAATACCATCTAAAGCTGCCTGGTATGAAGCTGCTAATACTAAATATGTGTTTGATAGAGGATTAGGCGCTCTCAGTTCAAATCTAGTAGCTAGTTTATTTGTCATATCTCTAATTACCCCTACAAGTATAGATCTATTTCTTGAAGGAATTTCCTTGCTGTTTCCTAAAGATGTAACTGTACACACAGGAGCTTCAAATCCCGGCTTTAATCTATTAAAAGAATCATTTGTCGAAGATACAAAAGGATTTATAATATCATAATGTCTAAGAAGACCCATTAAAGCTCCGTATCCAATTTCGCTTAAAAATTCTTTTTTCATATCTAAAGGTGTAAAAAGATTTAATATCTTTCCATTTTTTAGTTTTACTGCTGCACCAATATGAGTATGTTCTCCATTTCCAGCCACACCTTCTAAAGGTTTCGCCATAAATGTTACTTCTAAGCCATGTCTTCTAAACACATCTTCTATTACTTCTCTTGCTATAATTTCATTATCTGCCGACTGTAGTGCAGTAGAATATTTCCAGTCTATTTCCAACTGCTCCATTACATATTTAAGTTTTCCAGTTGTCCCTACCTTGTTTGCAATTCCACCTACTTCTTTGTGTCCCATTTCAGGTTCTAATCCGTATCTTTCAAGTTCTTGTATTGATTTTTCCATTACTGTTCTTACTAATCCAGTAGTTCGTTTCCAGTATTGTTCCTTTAAAGTTTGTGAAGTAGATAATGCTTCGATATCAGCTTTATCATCTGGAGTTTGAACCCACAATTCAAGTTCTGTAGCTGATGTTAATAGAACTTTTTCTATTTCTTCAGGGTTTATTCCATACTTTTGGGCTAATTCTTCATTTTCTTTTAAGAGTTCCATTAATTTGTTTTCAAAACCTTCCATAGTTCTTTTAAGTATTGATCTAGAACATACCTTTTTTTCATTATGGATCAGAAATGAAGGTATTCTTAAAGTTCCTACAGGTTTTCCATTTATGTCGCAGTAATAATCATAGTTATAGTCTATAAACCATCTAACCTCTTTATCAGGTACTAGGTCCACTCTTGCATTATCTAGAGTAGCTATTCCCTGAAGTTCAACAGAAGATCCATCTGTTTGTATTCCTATGTCCAACATATCATCCATATCCTTGATAAACATTGAGACAGGAATTTTTTCATCTGTTCCATTTCCCCCAATATCGATTCCCATAAGGGATACGAACATTATTTCCGGGTGATCGTTAAGTATTTTTGTAAGATTTTTTCTATTTTGGTCCTTTGTTTCGATGTAAAATACTCGGTTCATAAATTTATCCTCCTACTTTAGAATTATGCATATTATAATAGCATAACATTCGTGTTTTTGCAATAATTTTTACTTTAGGAAAATGTTTTTCTGTATTTTTTTTTGATTTTTCTTTAATATCGAACTTTCATATGTATAATTATTTTATTATTCGTTATAAAGTTTGATTAATTTTTCAAATGTTTCTCCGATTGGTTCTCTAATAGTAAGATTGGCACTATTATCAAACTTTGTAGATGTTTTGTTGATTAAAACCAGGTTTTCTCCTTTAAAGTATCTAATTAATCCAGCAGCAGGATAAACTACCAGCGAACTTCCTCCTACTATTAAAGTCTGTGCATTCAATATATGATTAACAGTTTTTTCTATTATTTTTGAGTCTAGTCCTTCTCCATATAGGACAACATCCGGTCTTATATTTCCACCACATTTACTACATTTAGGTACTTCATTTTCCGAATTCATTATGTAATCTAATCCATATTCTTCACCACAAATCATACAGTAGTTACGATAAACCGTGCCATGAAGTTCTAAAACATTCTTGCTTCCAGCTTTTTGATGGAGTCCATCTATGTTTTGTGTGATAACCGCTTCTAATTTATTCATTTTTTCTAAATAGGCTAGTCCTTTGTGGGCCCAATTAGGTTTAGCTTCTTTGTGTATAATGTTCTTTTTATGATACTCATAAAATACATTCATATGCTTTGTAAAAAAATCAATACTAAGAATCTCTTCCGGAGTATAATTATATATTTCTTTTCCTTTATAGAGACCCTCTTCTGATCTGAAATCGGGTATTCCGCTTTCGGTGGAAACTCCTGCACCACCAAAAAATACAGTATAACTACTCTTATCAATTATTTTCTTCAAATTCTTAATTTTTTCCAATTATATCAGCTCCATTTATTCCTAGTATTTCCAGTAATTCTTTAGGATTTTCAATTATATAGTCTGGGTTATTCCTTTCTAAACTCTCTCTAGTATTGTATCCCCAATCTACAGAGGCTATATGCACTTTCATATTATGAGATGCTTTAATATCTCTTATTTCATCGCCTACATAAAGGATTTCTTCATTTGATAGTTTCCACTTTCTCATAACTTTTTTAATTTTTCTTTCTTTTCCTGCAAGTCCTGAATTATATACAAATTCAAAATACTGGAAATCTTTATTTTTTAAAAATTTCCTAACATTCTTTTTTGAATTAGAAGTTATTATTCCTACAGTATAACCACTTTCTTTTATTCCCCGTATTATTTGAGGCCATTTTTCTCTACACCATTTCACTTCTTCTATACTAGCGTGTAGTCTTCTTCTGCCTTTACGCATCATCCCAGGTATATTTCTTTTTTTTATATTTAATTGATCTATAATTTCTAAAGCACTTAGTTTTTTTAGCTTTCTCATTTCTTCTAAACTAATTTTTTTTATTTTATATTTATCAGCAATTTCCTGAAAAATTCTAAAATTAACTTTTTCAGTATCTGCTAAAGTTCCATCAAAATCAAATATCACACATTTGTAATTCATTTTATCACTCCAAGCAATTTACTTTCTTTCCTGATTAGTATACACTATATTATAAACAATTAAAATAATATTGGCAAAATCTTCCAAATAAGTCTATAATAGTTATTTGGTAGGGAAGGTATATATGAAAAAATTAAAAATCAAAGAAATAGTTGTTGTTGAAGGTAAAGATGATATTTCTGCAGTTAAATCAGCATTTAATTGTGAAGTTCTAGATACCAACGGCTTAGGATTAAACAAGGAAAAACTAAATATAATTATAGAAGCTTCTAAAAAAAGAGGAATTATAGTACTTACTGATCCGGATTATCCAGGAGAAAAAATAAGAAATTTAATAAGCTCTAAAGCAAAAAACATAAAGCATGCCTTTATAGAAAAGGAAAAAACAATAAAGGATGGAGATTTAGGTGTAGAAAATGCATCTAAAGAAGATATAGTCAAAGCAATTAAAGGAGCAAAGCCTGTTTTAGATTCTCAAGAAGATATATATACATTAAAAGATATGCTGGATTATGGATTAATTGGAAAAAAAAATTCTTCAAAAAAAAGAAAAGAGCTGGGAGATTTACTTAATATTGGATATTGTTCCGGCAAAAAGTTTTTAAAAAGAATTAATAGTTTTAGGATTAATAGAGAACTTTTAGAAAAATCTATTGTTGATATAGAAAGAAGGTATGTTAATGAATAATCTTTATTCCCCGTCTTATGTAAAAGATATTTTTAAAAAATATAAATTTTATTATAAAAAGAAATTGGGTCAAAATTTTTTAATCGATAAAAATATAAACGAAAAAATTATAGAAGCAGCATCTATTAATAAGGATGATGTTGTAATTGAAATAGGCCCTGGATTAGGAAATCTAACTCAACTTTTGTGTAAAGAAGCAAAAAAAGTAATATCTATAGAGATTGATAAAGATTTCAAAAAAATTCACGAGGATATTTTAAATTATGATAATTTAGAGATAATATATGATGATTTTATGGAAATAAACCTAAATAAAATTTTAGAACCTTATGATAAAAAAGAAATAAAGGTAGTAGCAAATCTTCCATATTATATTACTACTCCTATAATAATGAAGCTTCTTGAAGAAAAATATCCAATTAATAAAATTGTAGTAATGATACAAAAAGAAGTTGCAGAAAGGTTTGCTTCAACTCCTGGTGGAAAGGAATATGGAGCTATTACATTAACTATTAATTATTATTCAGAAACTCATTATGCCTTTACTGTACCACCAGAGGTTTTCATTCCTAAACCAAAGGTTTCATCTGCTGTAGTAGTCTTCGACATTTTGGACAAACCAAAGTATAGTGTTTATTCTGAAGAAATTCTTTTCAAAGTTATCAAAGGGGCTTTTGCTAAGAGAAGAAAGACTTTTGTAAATTCATTAAGTAGTACTTTTCCTGAATTTGATAAGGAAATTATCTTAGATTCTTTAAAAAATTTCAACCTTAATATCGCTATAAGAGGGGAAAAACTTTCATTGGAAGAATTTGTAAAAATATCAAATTTTTTAATGGAAAGGATGCATTGATTTATAAAAATAATTTTGATATAATTTATTAAAATATATTAATTAGGAGATTTATATGGCTCAGCTGAGTACCCATTTGCATTTTGCAAAATTAATAATAGAAAATATCCAAGATGATATAGAAGTCCCCCCATTTTTATTGGGTATATCGGCACCGGATACCTATTCAAATAACAAAACTTATTTAAAATATCATTACATAAAAGACAGAGAAAACGGTGACGATGATATAGATGTACATGAATTTTATGAAAAATTCAATTTTAATAAATTAGAAAAATCAAAAAAATGGTTCGTAATAGGATACTATGCACATCTTTGGTTTGACGAATACATTAAATTCAATACAAATAGGCTTACTTTAAGAAATAACGAAGGTCTTAATGGCAAGGAATTATCTCAACATATTAAAGACTTATTTAAACATTATGATAGACAGATAACGGAAGAATACTACGATAAAAATATAAAGGAAAAAATTGAAAATTATAAACTGAATCTTAATTTAAAGCCTTTGAAATTTATAAAAATTAACAAATGTAAGGAAATATTGTTAAGCGAATTGGACAAAGGACCTAAGTATGATATTAGAGAAGATTTAATATATAAAGATGAATATTTAGAACTTATTGATAACAGTGTAATAAAATTTTTAAAGTCATTAAATTAACCTCCAAACTTTTGATTTAATTCAAAAGTCAGGAGGTTTTTATTAAAGGTTAAAAAAATCTATGAAGTTTTTCGATGTTGCTTCAGCAACTTTATTCAAAGGTATCCCTTTTATTTCACCTATTTCACTAGCTACATACCTAACATAAGCCGGCTCGTTTCTTCGGCCTCTTTTAGGTTCTGGCGCTAAATAAGGACTATCAGTTTCTATAAGAAGATACTTTAATGGTAATTTTTTTACAACTTCTTTTACTTTTTTTGAATTTTTAAAAGTTACAGGTCCTGCTATAGATATTAGAAATCCAAGTTTGATAAATTCTAAAGCCATTTCATAACTTCCAGAATAACAGTGTATTATGCCTTTCATCCCGTCATATTTTTCTTCTTTTAAAATCTTGAGAATGTCTCCGTGTGCTTCTCTATCATGTATAATGAAGGGCAATTTTAATTTTTTTGCCAACCGTATTTGCTCTACAAACCACTTTTTCTGTATATCTCTAGGAGAGTTATCGTAATGATAATCTAATCCTATTTCACCAATAGCTATTACCTTTTCTTTTTTTGCTAAAGACTTTATGATTTCAAGACTGCTTTCATCCATTTCTTTAGCATTGTGAGGATGAAAACCTACTGCAGCATATATGTTTTTATTTTCCTGTGCTGTATTTACAGCTTTTACAGAAGATGTCATATCAGCTGCTGGATGAAGTATTATCTCTATACCGTCATTTTCCATGTTTTTTATTATTTTTTTTCTATCTATATCAAATCTTTTATCGTCTAAATGAGCGTGACTATCTATTAGCATTTTATCACCTTTCTCTTTATGATATTTTAGCACCATCTGGTATGTCTTCTAATGTAGATACCAAAGATAGATTCTTACCTTTTTCAGCAGCTAAAACCATACCTTGAGATTTAATACCTCTTAATTTTACAGGTTTAAGGTTATATACTACCACTACCTTCTTACCTATTAAATCTTCGGGTTTATACCATTTTTTTATACCTGATACTATCTGCCTTTTTTCATCTCCCAGCTTAATTTGTAGTACATAAAGTTTATCTGCATCTGGATGATCTTCACAACTCAATATTTCGGCTACCCTAAAATCTAATTTAGCAAAATCATCTATACTAACTTCCTTTGTTTCTTTAATTTTTTCGACTTTTTCTTCTTTAACTTTCTTCTCTTTTTTATCTTCCACAATTTTCACCTCTATTTCTTTTAGTTTTTTCTTTTTATCTATTCTTGAAAACAATATTTCTGCTTTTCCAACTTTTTCGCCAACTTTAATTCCATCAAAATTATTTAGAGATTCCCAAGAATTATTATCTGTATTTAGTTGATGAAGTATCTTAGCTGCAGTTTCAGGCATAAATGGCTGAAGAAGCACTGCTGAAACTCTAATAGATTCAAGTAAATTATATAGAACAGTAGCTAGTCTCCCTTTTTTATTTTCTTCTTTACCTAAGATCCAAGGTTGTGTTTCATCTATATATTTGTTGCTTCTCCTAAGGAGATTAAAAATTTCATCTAAAGATGCAGCTACTTTTAAATCTTTCATCTGTTCTTTTACTTTTTTTGGTGTTTCCAGGGCTAAATTTATTAGTTCTTCATCTATATCTTCTTTAATTTCAGGTTTTAATATTTCTCCATTAAAGTACTTATCCACCATTGTAATAGTTCTGTTAACTAGATTTCCAAGGATATTTGCTAATTCTGAATTAATCCTTTCTATTAAAAGCTCATAGGTAATAGTCCCATCATTTGCAAAAGGCATTTCGTGAAGCAAGAAATATCTGACTGCATCTACTCCAAACATATCAACTAAATCATCTGCATATATTACATTGCCTTTTGATTTACTCATCTTACCTTCTCCAACCAACAACCAAGGATGACCAAATACCTTTTTAGGTAGTTCTATACCTAAAGCCATTAAAATACTAGGCCAGTAAATTGTGTGGAATCTAAGTATATCTTTTCCTATAAGATGAACATCTGCAGGCCAATACTTTTCAAATTTATCATCACTTTTTCCGTATGGATTATAACCTAATCCAGTTATATAGTTGCTTAATGCATCTATCCAAACATAAATTACATGTCCTTCATCTATAGTAACGGGTACACCCCAATCAAAGCTAGTTCTTGATACACATAAATCCTGCAGTCCCGGCTTTAAAAAATTATTTAACATTTCCTTTTTTCTGGACTCCGGTTGTATGAAGCTTGGATTTTCTTCTATATGCTTAATTAATTTTTCAGTATATTCACTTAATTTGAAAAAATATGCTTCTTCTTTTGTATTTTTAACTTCTCTTCCACAGTCTGGACACTTACCATTTTCAAGCTGTCCTTCTGTGAAAAATGATTCGCAGGGAATACAGTATAGACCCTCGTATTCTCCCTTATATATATCTCCTTTTTCGTAAAGTTTTTTGAAAATATTCTGTACTATTTTTTTATGTTCTTTTTCAGTAGTTCTTATAAATCTGTCGTAAGACGTATTCATCAAGTCCCAGATTCTCTGAATTTCTTCTGCTATGTCATCTACTAATTCTTGGGGTTTCTTTCCTGCTTTTTCAGCATTAATTTGGACTTTCTGTCCATGTTCATCTGTTCCCGTTTGAAAGTAAACATCATATCCTTCAAGTCTTTTGAACCTAGCAATACTATCTGCCAAGACTATCTCATATGTATTTCCTATGTGAGGTTTCCCTGATGTATATGCTATTGCTGTACTTATATAGTACGGTTTTTTATTCATTATTTCCTCCTCTTTTCTTTTAATAAGTTTGAGTTTTTACCAATAAAAAAAGCCTCTTATAAATAAGAGACGAGTTATCGTGTTACCACTCTTTTTCGCTTAAACTTCTCAGGTTAAGCCTTGTTAGGTAAATTACCTTGGATTTATAACGTAATCCCACCGTTACCTCCTAAATATTTGAAGGTAAAGCTCCAGGGCCATATTCAGTCTATAATCAAACACCGGTTTTCACCTTACACGGCTCTCTTTAGAATGATTTATAAACTTACTCTTCCTTTCAATGCTTTTATCGTATTATATTAAAATATATATAAAATTTTAATTTTTGTCAAGAATAGAAATCATTATACTATTTTGTACATACTTTCAGCTTTACTTTTTGGAGCATGATCTAATATTTCTTCCACTATAATCTTCATCGTTTTATCACCAAAAACTATCTCTACTTGGTCACCTACATCAACTTCATTGCCAGGTTTAGACCGACTACCGTTAATCAGTACCCTTCCAGATTCACATGCTTTTTTAGCTGATGTTCTTCTTTTTATTATTCTTGAATTTTTCAAAAATTTATCTATTCTCATATTTACACCTTTCTTAAATTAAAAATCAGGCATTATGCCTGACTTTTAATTACTTATTAACAGCTTCTTTTAAAGATTTACCTGCTTTAAAAACTGGTGCTTTTGAAGCCGGAATATGAATTGTTTCCTTAGGCCGGACAACGCGTGGGCGAGGGGGACCGATGGACACTTTCGCCAAATACCTGCTGACAGCCCTGATCTGCATCGTGGCCCTGGGCCAGTTCGTGCAGGTCATTACACGCTATGTGTTGCAGGTCCCCGTGATGGGGCTTGAAGAGACGATGCTTTACCCGACCTTGTGGCTTTATATCCTCGGGTCGG
>JAWOEG010000067.1:0-10323 GCA_046482875.1 Eubacteriales bacterium
CTCCTCTTTATTTATTCTTTAGAAAATTTAGAAGCAACAGTTTGTAATATATTTATAAATCTAATACCTGTTGTAACTGTCAGTGCAGGAATTATTTTTTTAGGTGAAAAAATTACTTTCTTTCAAGGTCTTGGTGCAGGAATTATTATATTTTCTATTTTACTTCTTACATATAAAAAGAAAGAACCGCCGGTTCGAGAATTCTGATTATTTTTTGTAACAATTGTTACGTACTATCTATGTAGTAAATGTTACTATATACCCATAACAAAAAAGGACTTTCAGGATCTCTGTGTCCAGACCATTACTTTGTAAGCAATATTGAAGAAGATAATACGGTTAATTCTCTTACAATTTTACCTGGAACTGATAAAAACGGAAATAATGAAGGTTTTAAGGAATTAAAAATTAATAAAAGTGAAATAATCTCAATTGTAGGTCCTACGGGCTCGGGTAAAAGTAGACTACTTGCCGACATCGAATGGACTGCTAATAAAGACACTCCAACAAAAAGATCTATACTTATAAATGATGAAGAACCAGACAAAAAATGGAGATTTTCTTCCTCGAATAAGTTGGTAGCTCAACTTTCACAAAATATGAATTTTGTAATGGATTTAACTGTTGAAGAATTCATAGAACTTCATGCGAAAAGCAGAATGATAGAAAATGAGAAAGAAGTAGTTAATAAAATAATAGAAGGTGCAAATCATTTAGCTGGAGAAAAATTTGAATTATCTACTCCTATTACAAGCTTAAGCGGAGGTCAATCTAGAGCCCTAATGATAGCCGATACTGCTATTTTAAGTACATCTCCTATCGTACTCATAGACGAAATAGAAAATGCGGGAATTGATAAGAAAAGAGCTTTAAACCTCTTGGTAAACGAAGAAAAAATAGTTGTTATGGCTACCCACGACCCAAGCCTCGCTTTAATGGGTGATAAAAGAATTGTAATAAAAAACGGCGGTATTCACAAGGTTATTGAAACCAGTGAAGATGAAAGAAAAATCCTTGTAAAATTAGAGAAAATAAATAAAATTACTGAAAATTTTAGAACTGATTTGAGACAGGGTGAAATCCTCCAAGATATTGTAGAATTTTAATAATGGAGAAGCATAAATTGCTTCACCATTATTTTTTTATATGTATTTACAAATAATATCCCCTATTTCATCAGTACCGTAAGTTTTTTCTCCTTTTTCGCCTATATCTTTACTTCTTACTCCTGCTGCTAATGCTTTTTTTACAGCTTCTTCTACTGCTTCACCTTCCTCTATTAACCCAAAGGAATACTTTAGCATCATGGCTGCCGAAAGTATAGTAGCTATGGGGTTAGCTATGTTTTGACCAGCTATATCAGGTGCTGAACCGTGTACCGGCTCATACATGCCTAAACTCCCTTCCCCTAAGGAAGCCGATGGCAGCATACCTAAAGATCCTGTAATTATACTTCCTTCGTCAGAAAGTATATCCCCAAACATATTTCCCGTTAGTATAACATCAAACTGCTTAGGATTTACAACCATCTGCATTGCACCGTTATCTACATACATATGATTTAACTCAACATCTGTGTATTCCTTCTTTAACTCTCCTACAGTTTTTCTCCAAAGTCTTGATGAATCTAGTACGTTAGATTTATCTATACTGGTAACTTTTTTGTTTCTCTTCCCGGCAATCTCAAAGGCTTTTCTTCCAATTCGTTGGATTTCTTTTTTGCTGTACTCCATTTTATCCCAGGCATAGTCATCAGCGTAATTTCTATCACCAAAATATATGCCCCCAGTAAGTTCTCTTACTATTACAATATCGAGACCTCCTTCAACTATTTCATCTTTTAAAGGACATGCATCTTTTAGTTCGTCAAACATTATTACAGGTCTAATATTTGCAAATAGTCCCAGTTCTTTTCTAAGCAAAAGCAAAGCTTTCTCAGGTCTTTCTTCTCCTTTTAAGTCATCCCATTTAGGTCCTCCTACTGCTCCTAAATATACGCTGTGGCTATTTTTACATATTTCTAGAGTTTCTTTTGGAAGACTCTCTCCCCTTTCATCTATAGCTGCTCCTCCTGCTAAAACTTCCTTAAAGTTAAATTTAATATTGTATTTTTTACCTATTTTTTTTAAAACCTTTATTCCTTGATCTATTATTTCAGGACCTATACCGTCTCCTTTTACTACTGCTATATTATATGTCATTTTTTTACTCCTTGTTTGAGTTTATTTTTTACGTATCCAACTAATCCCTCATGTTTTATAATGTTTTGTATAAAATCTGGGAATTTATCAGCCTGGTACTCTTCTTTTTTAGTTATGTTTTTTATAATTCCTTCCGAAAAATCAACCTCTATTTCATCTTCTTGATTTATTTTCTCAGAAGCTTCTTTAGACTCCAGTATAGGAAGCCCTATATTGAAAGAATTTCTATAGAATATTCTTGCATAGCTTTTTGCTATAACGCATGATATACCAGCAGCTTTTATAGCTATTGGGGCATGTTCTCTAGATGAACCGCATCCAAAGTTATTGCCAGCTACTATGATATCACCTTGTTTTATTTTATCAGTAAAATTTTCATCTACATCCTGCATACAGTATTTAGCTAACTCTTTAGGCTCAGTTGTATTTAAATATCTTGCTGGAATTATTAAATCAGTATCAATATTATCTCCAAACCTAAATGCTTTTCCTATTGTATTCATATATTCCTCCTATATATTATTTGGGTTTTCTATTTTTCCAGTAACTGCAGATGCTGCCGCTACAGCTGGGCTGGCAAGATATACTTCAGATTCTTTATGGCCCATTCTTCCTACAAAGTTTCTATTAGTAGTAGTTACTGCTTTTTCTCCTGATGCTAGTATCCCCATATGGCCTCCCAGACAAGGTCCGCAGGTTGGAGTACTTACAACAGCTCCAGCATCTATGAATATTTCCAATATCCCTTCTTTTATACACTGCTTGTAAACTTCCTGAGTAGCGGGAATTATTATAGTTCTTACTCCATCAGCTACTTTTCTTCCTTTTAGTATTTGTCCTGCTACTCTCATATCTTCAATTCTTCCATTAGTACAGGAGCCTATCATTACCTGATCTATTTTAATTTCTCCAATTTTTTCTATGTCTTTTGTGTTTTCCGGTGAACTTGGAAAGGCTACTGTAGGATTTAGTTCATCTAAATTTATTGTTATTTCTTCATCATAATTAGCATCTTTATCAGCTTCAAATATTGACCAATCTTTAATTTTTCTTTCTTCCATGTATTTTAAAGTTTTTTCATCAACCGGGAATATTCCATTCTTTCCCCCAGCTTCTACAGCCATATTAGATATTGAAAACCTATCGTCCATTGAAAGATTATTAATACCTGGTCCTGTAAATTCTATGGATTTATAGGTTGCTCCATCTACTCCAATTTTTCCTATTAAATATAATATAAGGTCTTTCCCGCTTACGAAAGGTTTTTTCTTACCTATAACATTTATCTTTATAGCTTCCGGCACTTTTATCCAAGTGGTTCCTAAGGCCATTCCTCCTGCCATATCAGTACTTCCAACTCCTGTGGAAAAAGCTCCTAAGGCACCATAGGTACAGGTATGGGAATCAGCTCCTATTACTGTATCTCCAGCTACTACCAAACCTTTTTCCGGCAAGAGAGCATGCTCTATACCCATTTGCCCAACATCAAAAAAGTTTTTTATTCCCTTTTCTTTTGCAAATTCTCTTGATACTTTACATTGCTCTGCGGATTTTATATCTTTATTTGGTGTAAAGTGATCAAGAACTATTACTATTTTATCTTTATCATAGACTTCATTAGCTCCCATTTTGTAAAATTCATTAATAGCAACCGGCGTTGTAATGTCATTGCCTAGAACTATATCTAGGTTCATCTCTACAAATTCTCCGGCTTCAACACTGGTTTTTCCACAGTGGTCTGCTATTATTTTTTGTGTCATAGTCATTCCCATTATACTACCTCCAAATTCTTAGTTTTTTCTTCGCTGTGCATTTTATTCAAAGCATTTATATATGCTTTAACACTTGATTCAACAACATCTGTACTTAATCCTCTTCCAACAAATATTTTACCATTTTCTCTTAATTTTACAACTGCATCACCTAGTGCATCTTTTCCTTCAGTTACTGAACTTAAAGAATAATCTTCTAATTTAAGTTTTGAACCGGCAATTTTTTCTATTGCATTAAAAGCTGCATCTATAGGTCCATCACCAGTGTCAACTACCTCAACAGTTTCACCTTGTTTTTCTATTCTAACTGCAGCTGTTGAAGTTATACTGTTGCCGCTATTTATAACAAATCTAATTAACTTATACTTTTCTTCTACTCCCGTACTTTGTCTTGATATTATAGCGTCTATATCTCTATCAAAAACCTCTTTTTTCTTATCTGCTATTTCTTTAAATCTAATAAATGAATTATTTAATTCTTCTGAATTTAATCTATATCCCATAGATTCTAATTTATCTTTAAAGGCATGTCTTCCTGAGTGTTTTCCTAATACAAGCTTGTTTTTATTTAATCCTACAGATTCCGGTGTCATTATTTCATAGGTTTCTTTATTGCTTAATACACCATGCTGATGTATACCTGACTCGTGAGCAAAAGCATTTGCCCCAACTATAGCCTTGTTAGGCTGTACTTTTACCCCTGTGATTCTTGTAAGGAGCTGACTGCTTCTATATAATTGTTTGGTTTCTATATTAGTTGATGTTTTGTAAATATCTTTCCTAGTTTCTAAAGCCATTACTATTTCTTCTAAAGCTGCATTACCTGCTCTTTCTCCTATTCCATTTATAGTACATTCTATTTGTGTTGCTCCTGCATTAATAGCTGCTATAGAATTAGCAACTCCCAATCCTAAGTCATCGTGACAGTGTACTGAAATATCTACATTATCCAATTCAGGGCATTTATCTCTTATTTCCTTAATAAAATTATAAAATTCATTAGGTGTAGTGTATCCTACGGTGTCGGGAATATTTATAGTTGTTGCACCTGCATTAATAACTTGTTTGAAAAGTTTTGACAAAAAATCAGGATTACTTCGAGTAGCATCCTCTGCTGAAAATTCTATATCATCGCAATATGTTTTTGCATATGCCACCATTTCTGCAGCTTTTTTAAGTACATCTTCTTCTTTCATCTTAAGTTTGTAGGTCATATGTATAGGTGATGTAGCTATAAATGTGTGTATTCTAGGTTTTGCTGCTTCTGAAACCCCTTCCCAGGCTTTATCTATGTCTTCTTTTTTTGCTCTAGCTAAGCTTGCTACAGTAGAATTTTTTACTGATTTAGCAATTTCTTTTATTGCCTTTAAATCTCCTTCTGAAGCAGCAGCAAATCCTGCTTCTATAACGTCTACTTTAAGGCTTTCCAGCTGCTTTGCCATCTGCACTTTTTCTTTTAAATTCATTGAACATCCTGGAGATTGTTCTCCATCTCTTAACGTGGTATCAAATATCTTTACTACCCTTTCCATTTTTTCCTCCTTGATTTTTAATAATAAAAAAACCCGTCTCTAACTTATCGTCAGAGACGGGTATACTTATCCCGCGGTACCACTCTAGTTGTAATATAAAATTACCACCTTATTCAGATTCTATCAAATCCTAGCTTTTTAACGTAAGCTCACGGGTTTTCTTACTACTCTTCTGAAAACCAGCTCTGGAGTGAGTTCGCTTTTATCTTAGTATCAATTTCCACCACCATTGACTCTCTGTAACTGTAAGAATAAAAACTTTTTTCTCCGTCGTAACTTTTTTAAATTTTTATTTATGTTAGCATTTTATCACAAGAGTGTCAATAGTTTTTTAGTTATTTGTAATTATAATGTATTATACAAATAAATATATATATCTTCAATGCTTTCAATATCAGGGTATTTAAACTTTAATTCATTAAAACTTCCATCAAAAATAATATTTTTTTCCTTTAGTAATATTACTTTATCACATAGATTTTTCATTTCATTTACGTAGTGACTGGTAAAAATAACTGTTTTACCTTCTTCATTAAGTTTTTTTACTAAGTCTAATATACTTTTCCTAGTTACAATATCTAAACCTGCAGTAGGCTCATCCATTATCAATATCTCTGGGTCATTTAAAATTGCTGCTCCAATATCAAGTTTCCTTTTCATTCCTCCCGAATATTTAGAAACTTTTTTATCCAACTGATTTTCCAAATCCAAATATCTTCCTATAGCTTTTATTTTTTCTTTTTTCTTCCCTTTTATTCCTAAAATATCATAATAAAAAGACAAATTATCAAAACCTGATAAGTTTTCATATAGTGCATTCTTTTGGGGCACGTATCCTATTTTACTTTGAAAATCTTTTTTATCATAGTATCTAATTTCCCCTTTAGTAACCTTTGACAATCCTGTGAGCAAGGATAAAGTTGTAGATTTGCCTATACCATTTGGTCCTATTATTCCAACTACCTGTCCTTTTTCAATTGCAAAATTTATATCTTCTAATATAATTTCATTTTTATATTTTTTTTGCACCTTTTTAAATTCAACTAGCAACATTTTTAAACTCCTTGTATTCTAAAGATATAAGAATTAAAGACATAGTTAAAACTAAAGAGATTTCTTTAATAATTTCAGCTTTTATGTCTATATCTGTACCAATCATTAAGCTTATTATAATTTCTTTAATTCCAGCTCCTGGTAGTATGCTCCCATTAAAATTAAAAAAAGAAAGAAATTCTAGTCTAAATAATATGTTCCCGAATATCCATATGATTATAATGTAATAGGGTATCATAAGGTACAAATTCTCAGATTTTTTAAATATTTTAACAATTAAATTAGATAAAAGACCAATTGATAATGAAAAAAATAATATATATATAACTGCATCTAGACTAAATACTGCTCCCGTAAATATACTTAATGCTATGAGCTGAATTGTTAAATTCATAGATACAGGTATAACTGAGCCTAACAAATTGCCTATTGTATAATGCAAAAAGTTTATTTTTGATAGTGATATCTTTTCTATAGTGCCCTGTTTTTTTATGTTTGTTTCAATGTTTTGTATTAAAATCACAACGTAAGCTAAGAGAAAAACAACTCCAAAAATATACCTGTATAGAAGTATAGTTTTACCTGTGAATATACTTACCTTTTCTTTGGATCCTATCTCTGTAGCAGTAAATTCAAATTTGTATAAATCTTCATTTTCTAGTTTTTCATATTGATTTTCATATTCTAATTTATATCTATTTTCATCTATAGAATCATAGTTTCTAAGTACATATTCAATATTTCTATATTTAGCTAAATCCCCAAAATAGTGCTGGACAAATATATCTGTTAGTGACTTAAAATAGTAATTATCCTTTGAATATATTAATTCTATTAGGTTCTTGTTTTTACCCTTCTCTATCTTTTGGGAAAAGCCTTCTTTTATTATCAACATCCCGGATATATTGTTTTTTTCTATTTCTTTTATCCCTTCATCATATGGTAAGTCATAGGATATTATTCTCTTATCTTCTTCAATTTTACTTTTGTAATTTTGGGATAATTGAGTAAGATCTTCATCAATTATATTTATAGTGATTTCCGGATTGTTGTTTCCTATCAAGGAAGGTGAAATAACAGCTATAATAAATATAGGTAGTAAAAAAAGTAAGGTTACCAATTTCTTATCACTATAAAATATTTTTATTTTCCACTTTAGTATTTTAAGCATCTAATGCATCTCCCCTCATTGAAATTAAAAAAAATACTACTGTTATAATAAGAAAAGCTGCTATAATATATATATTAGTATTTCCACTAATTATGTGAAGAAACTCAATACCAAACCAGTAATTTAATGTGAATTGAGATAGTGTTTTTAGATTATATGTCATTAATGCAAGGGGAAAAAGTGTCCCTCCCAATAGGTTGCTGAAGATAATTATTAGGGTACTTATTAGTATGAATTTTTCTGGTTTTTGGGTAAAGCTACTTAACAAAAACCAAAGGCTAAATAGAACAAGTGAAATAAAATTCAAATACAATATATTCTTAAATACTATATTCCCAGATAAGAAATAATAAATCGGACTAAATATTGTTAATATTTGTATATTTATAAAGATTAAGTAGGAAATTATTTTAATTAATTTTATTTCTCCTCTTTTAAAACCTAATGTTTGAATTTTTCTATTAATATCCTTCTCTTTCATAAATTTATATGTGAAATAAAGGCTAACATAACTCAATATTAGTATCTCTACCATAACCAAAAAATAAATTCCAGAAGATGTCGTTGGAATATCTTCTAATTCATTTTTTATAATTCCGATTTTTCTATTGAATACTTCTCCTATCATTATTAGAGAAATATTGGTGTTAATTTTTTGAGTATCTTCTTTTAACTCATCTATATTAGAACTAGTATAGTAGTTAGCTGATATACTTTTTTGTACTTCTTCTATATATAAAGAAAAACTTTCAGCTACAGCATTTAATGCATAGGATATTAATACGTCGTTTTTGTTGTATATTAGTTCAATAGGAGTATTTTTCATGTTAATTAAACTATCAGTAAAATCTTTAGGGATTATTAAAACTCCATTTAATTCTCCTTTTTCAATTTTAGAAATACTATTTTTATCATCTATTTTTTTAAAATTAATTAAAGAAGTAATATCTTCATCTTTCAACAACTGTTCGATTAAGTAGCTGCTTGTAGGTGAATTTTCATCATCAACTAAGCCTATTTTTAAAATCGGCCCTTGTGATACAAAGTCTTTAAAAGCAAAGTTAAACAGTATTACCGCTAATAGCGGTAATACTATTACTATAGTTAGGACTTTTATATTAAATATACTGTTTTTTAATTCAAATCCTATTAACTTTAACTTCCTCAGCATTTATTAATAAACTCCAGCTTCTTCTGCTATTCTCTGAATTAAAGGATTAGAGCCAACTTCTTGCATCAATTTCCCAGATATCTGCATTATAAGTGCTTGGGTTTCTTGACTTTCAGGATTGTTTATAAGTGGACTTAAGTTTTGTCCTTCTTCAGTTATTTTTGAATAATCTCCAAATTCTACATCTTCATTTATGGAATTTACTACTACTTCCATATTTAAATTTACTTTTTCTATATCAACTCCATACTGATCTTCAGGTATCTCTTCCGGATATAATGTAAGTTCCATATTCCAATGTCTCATCATACCATTTTTATCTATTCCAATTTTATTTATAGTTGTAAAATACTGGTGTTCTTCTGCTTTTATTTTCTCAAGTTCTACAATTGCATCTTCTATGCCCTGACTGTAGTTTGTTTCTATTTCTTCTATTGCTTCATCAATTTCAGCATAAGGATTTTCTATTCCAGCATTTTCATAAAAATCATCGCTATAAAATGATTTCATAAAATCTACATAAACTTCTGCCTTGGCTATAATTAGATTTTTCATGGCTTCATCATCTTTTGCCTCTTTAAATAAAGGAATAAGAAAATCTACTGCTTGTTTATCATTAAATGTTAGCAGCAATTCCTGACATTGGATTGTATCTTCTTCATCTTTATTTAGTATTACATCAATTTTTTCACCTTTTATTAAAACTCCATCAAGATTTTCTCTCATAATATTTTCATATTTCTCAAAATCTAAATCTTCAATCCCCTCTACACCTTCAAGGGAATAAAATTCTTTTTGAAATTCCATGGCTTCATCCATTATTTCATTCATATTTAAAGATTCTACAGATAAACCCTGCTTTTGCATAAAGTTATTATAATCTTCATAAGTCATATAGAAAGCTTTATCATAGATGAAAGGTACCTTATATACCATTTTTTCATTGTCCATGAACATATTAAGATTAAGTGATTCTTCTCCTTGATACATTATTCCCAAATCCATCTGAACTACTAAAGGTTCTAAAGTTTCTTTAATATTCATTTGAAACTCCACTTCATTAAGTATATCTTCAAAAGATGTAATACTTGGGTCCTGACTGTCTAAAGTCATGGAAAAATTAACATCCTGGTCCATAGACTTTACATTGATACTTTCTTTATAGTAGTTTTTCATCATATCGAAAGCATCAGCTTCCTCAAAAGGTTGATTTTGTGTTAAAAAATATCCCCCCACTGCTACAACAGCAATTACAATAACTGCTATTACTATTTTTAAATTTTTACTCATAATATTACGGGTATAAACCCTACCTCCTTTTATTTATTATTTAAATTCTACACTATTATACATTAATATTAAACATAAATTATTATTATTTTATGATTTTGTTATTTTTTTAACTTAATATTTTCCTTTTTAA
>JAWOEG010000047.1:0-15328 GCA_046482875.1 Eubacteriales bacterium
GATGGAAAGAAAAGCTTAGCGTATACTATGATTTTTAGATCTTCAGACAAAACTTTATTAGAGGAAGAAGTTAACACAAACTACGATAAAATACTTGAAAGACTGAAAAAAACATTTAATGCTAAATTAAGATAATTGGAGTTGATTATATGGATATTAATCCCGTAGCATTTTCCATATTTAACATTGATATAATGTGGTATGGAATTTTAATAGGAGCAGGAGTATTAATTGGAACCTTATTGGCGCTAAGAGAAGCTAGGAAAATAGGATTTAGAGATGAAGATTTAATGGATTTGCTAATATTTGCAATTCCTTTGGCTATAGTAGGTGCTAGATTGTATTATGTTATTTTTCAATTTGACTATTATAAAAATAATATTACAGAAATTTTTAATATAAGGGGCGGGGGATTGGCTATACATGGAGGTATTATAGCAGCCGTTCTAGTCGGTGCTATATTCTGCAAGATAAGGAAAGTGAATTTTTGGCAGATAGCAGATATAACTGCTCCCAGTATTATTTTAGGACAAGCAATAGGTAGATGGGGTAACTTCATTAATCAAGAAGCTTACGGAACTGTAACTGATCTATCTTGGGGTATAATTATAAATGGACAAAAAGTTCATCCAACATTTCTTTATGAATCCTTGTGGAACATAGTGGTTTTTATATTTTTGCTCTGGTATAGACGAAAGGTAAGAAAAAAAGATGGAGAAGTATTTTTATTGTACGGTATACTTTATTCAATTGGTAGGTTTTTCATTGAAGGCATGAGGACTGATAGTCTTATGTTTGGAGATTTTAGAGTTGCTCAACTAATTAGTATAATTATTGTAGTAACTTTGACAGGTGTTTTCATAAGAAAAAGAAAATAATTAATTTAAAAAAAAATCAAGCTTAGGCTTGTTTTTTTTTGTGTTTTTTTTATTAAAGTGGTATAATAAACCCATTAAGTGGTATGATATACCCATAAGGTGGTAGGTTATGTTTACAGGAGAATTTTTTCATAACATTGATAGAAAGGGAAGATTAATAATACCTGCTAAATTTAGATATGATTTAGGAGAAACTTTTTATTTAGGAAAAGGCTTTGATAAGAGTTTGCTTATATATCCTGAAGACACTTGGAATGAGTTCACTGAAAAGTTAAAAAAGCTATCAATATTGAGTACGGAACATAGATATTTTTCAAGAAGATTTTTATCAGGTTTTAATGAGTGTAGTATTGATAAACAAGGAAGAATTCTTGTTCCACCTAATTTAAGAGAATATAGCGAAATGAATGAAGAAACAGTCATTATTGGTGTTTTAGATAGAATAGAAATTTGGAATAAAGATAATTGGAATATTTATTCTAATGCTGATGATATGGACTTTAATGAAATAGCAGAAAAAATGAATGATTTAGGATTGGACCTATAGGAGGTATATATGAACTTTCATCATGAACCAGTAATGTTAAATGAAATAATTGAAGGATTAAATATTAAAAAAGATGGAATATATGTAGATTGCACTCTTGGTGGAGGAGGACATACTAAAGAAATATCTAAAAAAGCTTGTAAAGGCAGAGTAATAGCTTTAGATAGAGATATTGAAGCTGTCGAAAATTTCCATAAAGAAAAAGATATATATCCTAATGTTACAGTTATCCAAGATAATTTCCTTAATATCGATAAGGTTTTAGATGAATTAAATATAGATCAAATTGACGGAGCTTTGATAGATTTGGGTGTCTCATCTCATCAACTAGATACTCCTGAAAGAGGTTTTTCATATAATGAAAATTATGAGTTGGACATGAGAATGAATGTTGACCAGAAACTTTCAGCGCGACATATTGTTAATGGGTATACAAAAGATGAATTGAGAAATATTATATACAAATATGGCGAAGAAAAGTGGGCTGATAGGATTGCTGAATTTATTGTCAAAGAAAGAGAAGAAAGGTTTGTAGAAACTACCTTTGACTTAGTCGAGATAATAAAAAAAGCAATACCAAAGTCAGCTAGGATGGATGGACCGCATCCAGCTAAAAGAACTTTTCAAGCAATAAGAATAGAAGTAAATAAAGAATTGGATGTAATAGAACCTACAATCAAAACAATAGTTAGTAAACTTAAGAAAAACGGTATTATATGCGTTATAACATTTCATTCTCTTGAAGATAGAATTGTTAAAAACACTTTTAAATGGCTTCAAAAAGACTGTATATGTCCTCCTAAACAACCTATTTGTAATTGTAATAAGAAAAAAGAAGTAAAGATAATAACAAAAAAACCTATAGAAGCTTCAAAAGAAGAATTAGATTACAATCCTAGAGCTAGAAGTGCAAAATTACGTATCGCAAAAAAAATGTAAGGAGAGTTATTATGGCAACAATACAAAGCAGAAGAATACCAAAAAGAAAAGTTAAAGCTAAAAAAAAGAAAAAATTTAAAATTAGCACACAATTTAAATATTTTTCATATTTATTGATTGCTTTTATTTTAGGCTTAACAATAATATATAATTATGCTATAATAACTCAGACTCGTATGGAAATTGATGATATAAATAAAGAAATAAATACACTTAGCAAGGAAAAAGAGGATATGCTTGTATTGATTGAAAGTGCTAAAAATACTGGTATTATAGAAGAAAATGCTAAAAATTTTCTTGGCATGGACTATCCCGACTTAAATCAGAGAACTTTTGTTGAAGTAGCTTACTCGAAAAAACTAAAAGAAGTAGCTATGGAAAATACAGATCATATAGCACTAGATAATATTTTTAGAAAAACATTTTCTCTAATTAAAGATTATTAGATTTGAGGAGAAAACTATGAAAAGGCCAAATTTAAAAATACGAAAGAGAATCATTTTTTTAATGTTTCTCTTTTTTCTTATTATAATTTCTTTAATAGTTAGGTTAGGGTATATACAATTGATTAAGGGAGAAGAATATAAGAAAGAAGCTTATGAACAATGGTCTAGAGATATTACCCTTAATCCTGTTAGAGGAGTAATTTATGATTCGAAAGGGAAAAAACTTGCCATGAGTATAGGGAGAGATACAGTTGTATGTTGGCCAGATGATATAAAGAAGTTGGAAATAGATTATAGTGATATAGCTATAAATGAAGAAAATCTTTTTGAAGAATTTTTTATGAAATTAGTGAATCCAAACTATGTGGAGACAGATGAAGCAGTAGATTTAGAGCCGGAAGAAAAACAAACACCAGAGAAAATTGCTAGAACTTTATCAGATATTTTAGAAATAGAAGAAAAAAAAGCATATGAGATGATTACTAGTGATGAAAATTATGTTACAATAAAAAGGTGGATTTCCATAGACCAAGCAAAAAAAATCAAAGAAGCTAATTTGGTTGGTATAGGCTTAATTGAAGATAGTAAGCGCGTATATCCCCACGGAGAATTTTTATCTCATGTATTAGGATTCACAAATATAGACCAAGTAGGTATGTATGGAATTGAAAGTGTATATAATACACAACTTCAAGGAGTACCAAGTAGACAAATTGTTAATACTGACTCAAAAGGTAGAGTATTACCCTACGGATATGAGGAGTATTTTGAAGGAGAAGAAGGGTTAAATGTAGTTTTAACAATAGATGAAACAATTCAGCATTTTGCAGAAGATGCCCTAGAAAAAGGTTTTATTGACAATAATGCGAAAAGTGCGAATATAATAATTATGAATCCAAATAATGGAGAGATTTTAGCAATGGCGGGATTACCGGAATATAATCCAAATGAACCTAGAAAACTTCCTTCAAATATCAATCTTGATAATTTAACGCAGGAAGAACTTCAGAGTAGATGGTTTAAATATTGGAGAAATTCTGTTGTTAATGATATTTATGAACCTGGTTCTACATTTAAGGTTATTACTGCGGCTATAGCTTTAGAAGAGAATAGAATTGATTTAGAAACAAATTTTCACTGTGATGGTTATGTTACTCAAATAGAAAGTAATTCAACAATTAAATGTTGGAGATATTATAATCCTCATGGAGATCAAAACTTATTTGAAGCTCTTCAAAATTCTTGTAACGATGCTTTGGCTGAAATAGGATTAGAAATAGGAAAAGAAACTTTCTATGAATATATAAAAGCTTTAGGCTTTGGAGAGAAAACCAATATTGAACTTAATGGTGAAGCAGAAGGAGTAGTAAATAAACCTGAAAATATGAAGGATGTAAATCTTGTAACTCAGTCTTTTGGTCAAGGAATATCAGTAACTCAACTTCAACTTGCTACGGCATTATCTGCAGTAAGTAATGGTGGGTACTTGTATGAGCCTCACTTGGTAAAAAATTTAGTTGACCAAGATGGAAATATAGTAATGGAGGTAGAACCTAAGGTAGTAAGAAGAGTGTTTTCTCAAGATACATCTGATAAAATGCTTATGGCAATGGAGTCAGTAGTATCTGAAGGCTCTGGTAGAAGCGCTTCTGTGGCAGGTTATAGTGTTGGCGGAAAAACCGGAACGGCTCAAAAAGTTATAGATGGAAAATATGCTGATGAAAAATATATAACATCATTTGTGGCTGTTGCCCCTACTTATAATCCGGAAATTCTGGTAATTATGTCAATAGATGAACCTAAAGAATCCTATTATGCTTCTACAATTGTAGCTCCTTTAATAGGAGAAATAATCGAAAGTACAATGCAGTATCTAAATATAGAGCCAAAATATGATGAAGAAGAACTAGAAAAAATTGAAAAATCTTATGTTAAGGTGCCTAATTTAAAAGGATTAAGTATTAAGGAAGCTAGTGAAATGCTGACAAAATTAGGTTTGAAACATAATATAACTATGGAAATATCTGAAGATACTATAGTAAAAAAACAGTACCCAGAAACTGGAACGGAAATTTTACAAAATTCTATGATAACTTTAATACTAAATTAAATTGAGGTAAAATATGAAACTAGATAAAATTTTAAATAACTTAAACTATAAAAAAACAAATGAATTTTTAAAAGACTATGATATAGATATTAGTAATGTTACAAATGATTCAAGAGAAGTTGACGGAAAAACTATTTTTGTTGCCATTAAAGGATTTAAAAAAGATGGCCATGATTATATAAAGGATGCAATAAATAAAGGAGCAAGAGTAATATTATGTGAAAAAGAAGAATTTTTAAAAGAAAATGCATTGGTTTTTATAATTGAAAACCCAAGAAAGTTACTTTCGAAAATATCAAATTTAGTTTATAGAGAACCTTCTAAAAAATTAAATTTAGTAGGAGTAACAGGAACAAACGGTAAAACTAGTATTACTTATATATTAGACTATATATTTAAAGAGAATAATTATAAAACTGGAGTCATAGGGACTATGGGTGCTCTGATAGATGGAGAAAAACACCTTCTAAACAATACAACCCCGGAGTCCAATCAACTTCATAGGCTAATGAACGAAATGGTTGATAAAGAAATCAAAGATTGTTTTATAGAGGTATCTTCTCATTCGACGATTTTAAATAGAGTGGATGATATATCATTTGCTTTTGGGATTTTTACTAATCTTACAAAGGATCACTTAGACTTCCATAAAACTATGGAAGATTACTATCAAGCTAAGAAAGCATTTTTTTATAGAGTAGATAAAGCAATTATAAATATTGATGATAAATACGGATCCAGGTTATATAAAGAACTAAAAAAAGATAATATAGATGTTATAAGTTATAGTTTGAATGAAATGTCAGATTATAAAGCAAATATTAAAGATACAAGTATAAATGGTACGTGTTTTGATGTGGTTATACAAAATAAAAATTATGAGTTTAAGATTAATACACCAGGAAAATTTAGCGTATACAATACCTTATCCTGTATAATAGTTGCAAACTTATCAGGAATAAAAATAGAAGAAATCAAAAAAACTTTAGGAAGTTTTAAAGGTGTAATTGGTAGATTTGAGGTTATAAAAACAAATTTAGATTGTACAATAATACTTGATTTTGCACATACTCCAGATGGTTTAGAAAAAATAATGGAAACGATAGATCAGGTAGCAAAAGGAAGAAAAATCGTAATGTTCGGCGCAGGCGGTGAAAGAGATGTTTCTCGCAGGTCCCTTATGGGAGAAGTTGCTGGAAGGTATTGTGATGTATGTTATTTAACATCCGATAATCCAAGATATGAAGAACCTGAATCTATTTGTGAAGAAATAGCAGAGGGTGTAAAAAAATATCACAATAATTATAAGATTATTGTAGATAGGGGAGAAGCTATAAACTACATTATAGAAAATTATCAAAAAAATGATATTATATTATTAGCAGGAAAATCAACAGAACCATATCAAGCTGTAGAAGATAAAAAAATTCCTTATGATGAAAGAGATATAACTATGAAAGCTATTATAAAAAAAGAAATGAATTTGAAGGGTTAATAATATGAAAGGAGATATTTTTGCGACATTTATTATAAGTTTTTTATTAGCAGTGATTTTAATACCTATAAATATTTTAATTTTTAAGAGACTAAATTATAGACAGTATATTAGAGAAGAAGGGCCTTCTTCTCATATGAAAAAAAGTGGAACCCCAACTATGGGAGGAATAGGAATAATTTTATCGATTTTTATAAGTATAACTATTTATGCGAATATTGATTCGAACTATATTTTTTTCTGTCTTAGTTTAATGGGATTTGGGTTAATAGGCTTTATAGATGATTTTATTAAAGTAAGTTTAAAAAGAAATTTAGGATTTAAAGCTTATCAAAAAATTCTTGGACAGGTATTATTTTCATCAGTAATTGTGTTTTTCTATGCTTTTAATAATACGAATTATTCTCAACTAGTGGTACCTTTTACAGATGGTTCAATTGATATAGGAATATTTTATATTCCATTTGCTATTTTTGTTATATTGGGACTTGTTAATAGTGTTAACTTAACAGACGGATTAGATGGCCTTTCTTCTGGTATTACAATAATAGTTACCCTAACTTTAGCTTATATTTTATATAATAATTTTGCAAGTATTAATTATAATAGTGTTATATACTCGATAAGTTCAGCAGGAGCAACCTTAGGATTTTTGATTTACAATAAATATCCTGCTAGAATATTTATGGGTGATGTTGGTTCCCTTGCATTAGGAGGAGCCCTATCTTATATTTTCCTAGTTAACAAATTGCTACTTGTAATACCTATATTAGGAGGGGTATACTTTTTAGAATCTCTTTCAGTTATAATTCAGGTGGTATCTTATAAAACTAGAAAAAAAAGAGTTTTTTTAATGAGTCCAATTCATCATCATTTCGAAGAGTTAGGGTGGAAGGAGACAAAGGTAGTTAAGGTTTTTGTATTTGCAGGAGTTATGTTGAGTATAGTAACAATAATTGGACTATAGGAGAATTGTATGAAAAATCAAAATATTTTAATATACGGAACAGGAATATCTGGAATAGCAGCAATAATATCCTTAAGTAAATTAGGTAATAATGTTTTTGTTTTTGATGACAAAAAGTCTATAAAAGAATTAAATAATATAAAAGAAATCAAAAATGTTAAATTTCAAATTTTAGATATAATAGAAAATAGTGATTTGAAAAAAATAGACATTATAGTTAAAAGTCCAAGTGTTCCTATGGATTCAAAAACAATCATTAGGGCATTAGAAAAAAATATACCAGTTGTTAGTGATATAGAAATGGCTTATAATTTGACAAGTAAGGATTTTGTTGTAATAACTGGTACCAATGGTAAAACTACAACAACTACTTTAGTTCATAAAATAATTTCTGATAATAACATAAAAGCAGGCTTGACAGGTAATATAGGTTCTGGAATACTATCCGATATCTTTGAAGAAAAAAATATTTTTGTGGTAGAAGGAAGTAGCTATCAATTGGAAAGCACCTATAGTTTAAAGCCAAAAGTTGCAGTAATAACAAATATAACTCCAGATCATTTAAATTGGCACGGGAATTTCGATAAATACATAAATGCAAAATTAAACATTTGTAAAAACCAAGATAGAAAAGATTTTGCTGTATTAAATTATGAGGATAAGGTTATTAGAGAAAATTTGCAAAAAATAAAGTCGAAAATTATATTTTTTAGTTCAAAAAAAGAAATTGATGAAGGTATATTCATTAAAAACAAGAAGATAGTCTATAAAACTAAAAGTGATATACTAGAAATAATTAAACTAGAAGAAATAAATATTCCTGGAGAACATAATTTAGAAAACATAATGGCTTCTATAGGTGTAGCAATAGCATTAAAACTTTCATTAAAAAAATTAAGGAATTCCATTATAGAGTTTAAAGGGGTTGAACATAGATTAGAATTGGTACATTCATCTATTGAAAAAGTAAATTTCTATAATGATTCCAAGGGAACAAATCCTGATTCAACAATTAAAGCTGTCCAAGCTCTTAAAGATAACATAGTTATCATATTAGGAGGATATAATAAGGAGAGTGATTTTAGCGAATTAATAATGAATTTTAAAAATAAAGTTAAGTATGCAGTGGTAATGGGAGAGACTAAAAATTTAATTATAAAGTCTTTAGACAAGTATAATTTTAAAAATTACAAAGTTGTTGATTCTCTAGAAGAAGCTGTAAATGTAGCTTACAATAATTCTGATTTAGGAGATAAAATATTGCTATCTCCGGCTTGTGCAAGCTGGGACATGTATAATAGTTTTGAAGAAAGAGGAAAACATTTTAAAGAAATAATTAGTGCTTTAGAAAAGGAAGATATATATGGAAAAAACCAATAAATCAATAGATTGGGTCTTGTTAATATTTATAATAGCTTTGGTTCTTATTGGATTTATGATGGTTTTTAGCTCTAGCTACCCAGATGGATATTATAATTATGATGGCAATGGGTTTTACTTTTTTGAAAAACAATTGATTGCAGGAATTTTAGGAATAATTGTTATGTTTATAGCAAGTTTTGTTAATTATAGAATATATAAAAAGTTAAGTTTGTTCTTTTTGTTTTTTTCAATAATAGCAGGTATTTCATTGTTTACTGCTTATGGTACCGAAGCTAATGGTGCTCAAAGATGGATAAGTATAGGACCGTTTACAATTCAACCATCTGAAATAATAAAGGTAAGTTCAATAATATATTTAGCATGTTTATTAGAAAAAAAGAATAAGGTAGTGCATAAATTTAAAGATGGTTTTATGCCCGTTATGTTTTGGATTGTTTTTTTTGGTGGTTTGATTGTTATTCAAAAAGATTTAAGCACGAGCATGGTTCTAGTAATTACTCTAGGAATTATGTTTTTTGTGTCGGGAGCTAATCTTTTCTATATATTCTCTTCACTATTACTTTTAATTGGAGCTTCGTATTATCTAATTATACAAGAACAATATAGAATTGATAGAGTCCTTTCTTTTTTGGATCCTTTCAAATATAAATTATCACTAGGATGGCAAGTAGTACAATCACTTTATGCTTTTGGTACAGGGGGTTTAATAGGTACAGGGTTAGGTCAAAGCCGACAGAAATTTTTTTACATACCTGAGCCATATAATGATTTTATTTTTTCGATTATTGGAGAAGAAATTGGATATATTGGAGCAATTTTAGTAATAGTATGTTATATTATAGTAATATGGAGAGGCTTAAGAATTAGTATAAACGCAGATGATTTGTTTGGAGCATATTTAGCTACAGGGATTACAAGCTTAATCGGGATACAGGCATTTATTCATATAGCTGTAGTTACATCATCTATGCCACCTACGGGAATAGCACTACCTTTTATTAGTGCAGGAGGGACATCTTTAGTTATTCTACTAGGATCAATAGGAATACTATTAAACATTTCTAAACAAGCAGACATATAAGAGAGGTAATATGAAAATAATAATAACCGGTGGAGGTACTGGAGGTCATATAATACCAGCCTTAGCTATTCTAGATATAATAAAAAATAAATACAAAGATGCATCTATTATGTACCTTGGAGGAGAAGATAGCCTAGAAGAAGAACTTGTAAAAAAACAAGGGTATTATTTTAAAGATATAAAAACTGGGTATATAAATAGAAAGTTACTCTCTATTTATAATTTGAAAAGTTTATTTAAAAATGTTATTGGCACAATTCAATCTTTAATAGCCATTAGAAATTTTTCTCCAGATATAATTATAGGTACTGGCGGTTATGTATCGGGTCCTGTTGTTTTTGCAGGTAAAATACTTAGAAAAAATATTATAATACACGAACAAAATGCCTTCCCGGGAATAACTAACAAAATAACCGGTAGGTTTTCAGACAAAATAATGATTAGCTTTGACGAAGCTTCTAAGTTTTTTAAAGATAAATCGAAACTAGTTTTCACTGGTAATCCTATAAGAAAAGAAATTATAAATATGAGTTATGAAGAATCTAGAAATTTTTTTAATTTAAAAAAGGATGACTTTTTTGTATATTCTTTTGGAGGGAGCGGTGGACAAAAATCTATAAATAATAGTATTTTGAATTCTATTGATATAATTAAGAATAAAAAAAATATCACTTGGCTTCACGTTACAGGAAAAAATTATTACGAGTCTTTTATGAAAATAATTCAAGAAAAAGGCGTATCAATACCAGAAAATATGGATATTCTTGATTATATGTATGAAGCTCCAAAAGCTTTGAAGGCTAGTAATTTAGTTATAGGAAGTGCTGGTGCTATATCTATTGCTGAGATTATATATTTAGGAAAACCATGCATCTTAATACCGAAAAAATATACAGCTGAGAATCATCAATTTTACAATGCTAAAGAAATTGAAAATAAAGGAGCAGGGATTGTTATATTAGAAGATGATTTAAGCTCAGAGATTTTGATTGATACTGTTTTAAAAGTAGCAGAAAACAAAGAAATTAATATAAAAATGTCACAGAGTAGTAAAAAAATGTTTGATTATGATTTTGAAAGTAATATAATTAAGGTAATTGAGGAAGTTCTAAAAAGTGGTAAAAATGAAAAATAAAAGTAACAGACAAAAAAACAGAAAAAAACTAGTATTTTTTCTTTTAATAATAGCAATAATATTATTAAGTGTTGTTGTAGTAAAAACTGATATATTTTATATAGAAGAAATAATAGTAAAGGAAAACAGTAAGTTAAGTAAAAACTATATAGTTGATGCAAGTGATATTACTAGAGAAGATAATATATTTCTTATAGAATTAAAAGAATTAAAAAAAAATTTAGAAGAGGAAATTTATATAGAAAGTGTTGATATAGTCAGAAAATTTCCAGATAAGCTGATAATAAATGTAAAAGAAAGAAAAGGAAAGATTTCTTATGATTATAACAAAAAAAAATATTTACTTGATTTTGATGGTGTAGTATTAGAAAATATTCAAAAAGATGAGGAGTTATTTGTTATTAAAAGTGAGTTAGAAACAAATATTATTTTAGGTAAAACAATTTATTTCAATAATAAAGATATAAATTTTAATGAAATTTTATATCTTTCACAGTATATTTACGAAAATAATAGAAATTTAGACTGTAATATTTGGATTAAAAATGATAATATATATTGTATAATCAAAAAAGACACTTATATTAAGCTTGACCTAGATGGAAATTTAAGATATCAATACGAATTTGGAAGAGATATTATAGAAATGAGAACTAATGAAGGTTTAGATATAAATGGAGTTATTGATTTTACCAAAGGAGATAACCCTATTTATATTGACTTTAAGGATTTGGAGGAAGAAATATAATGTATAAAAAAATATTTCTAACTACTATAAGTATTATTTTAGGTTTAATTTTTGCCCTTCAGTATCAAGTAGTGAAAAGCGAATCTGGAGAGATAATAACTACTAAAAAAGCTTCGGAGCTTGCTTATGAACTGAGACAAGTAGAAAATGAACGAGAAAATCTTATTTTAGAGTTAGAAGAAATAGAAAAAGAACTAAGAGAGTATGAACAAAGTGTTTCAATTGAAAATGATTATATAAAAAATTTAAATGAAGAGCTAAATAAATACAAGATAATGGCAGGTATCATAGATGTTGAAGGGGAAGGGGTTATAATTACAATAGATAATCCATCAGCACAAGCGCAGTTTGATGATTATACAAACAACATTATCTATAAATATGAATATTTGCTTTTAATAATTAGCAACTTAAATGCTGCAGGTGCTGAAGCAATATCAATTAATGGACAAAGATTTACCAACTATACGGAAATTGTTCCTGTGGGATCCCATCTTAATATAAATGGAGTATCTTTTGTACCACCTTTTGAAATAAAAGCAATTGGGAACAAACAAACTCTTCAATCAGTTATAAACTTCAAAGGTGGAGTAATATGGGAAATGCAAAAGCTCAATTATAAAATTGATATAGAATTAAAAGATAACATAAAAATAGAGAGATACATGAAACCTATAGATTTTAAATATGCTGAACAAATCAATGAGGATGAATAGGTGGTAAAGATAATGAAGAATAAAGTTTTCGTTTTTTCTATATCTTTAGTTATAGGATTATCAATAATGATCCAAGTAAATAACGATGCAAAGAATTATACTTTTGCAAATGTCCATACTGTTAACAAAATATCTAATCAACTAGAATCATATAATCAAGACATTAAAGATTTGAAAAATTTAATTGAAGTTAAAAGAAATAAACTGTATGAATACAAAGATAATATAAAAAATGATAAGGATGTTATAGAACTATTAAAAAACGAAATAAGAGATACTAAGTTAAAAGCGGGTTTTACAGATTTAAGAGGAGAAGGAATATTAATTCGAATGAATGATAATCCAAAAGATACGGGAAATAATATAAATTTTGATATTGTTCATGACGTAGATGTTAGTGTAATTGTTAATGATTTAATTAATGCTGGAGCTGAGGGTATATCTATAAACGGTTCAAGAGTAATAAGCACTTCTGAGATCGTATGTGTAGGTCCCTTAATTAGTGTTAATGGCGAGGGAATTGCAGCTCCATTTGTTATAAAAGCAATAGGAAATAAAGAAACTTTATCTGCTGCTATTAATGCTCCTAATACTTACGGATATAAAATTAAAAATTATTATGGAATTGAGGTTACTACTTTAGAGAGTGAATATATTTTAATTCCTAAATACAGCTACCATGTTAATATAAATACAGCAAAACCAATTTCGGAGGAAGGTGAGTAAATGTTTTTTTCAATACTAGGACTGATAGTAGGTCTATTGATAGGAATTAATTTAACAATAACTTACAGTACTGTTTTTACTCTTTATATAACAATATCAATATTAATACTTATAAACGGAATATTTAGGGTTTTAAACAAGAGAGAAGTATCAATTCAAAAAGAAGTAGTTTTATTAATATTTGAGATTATATTATCTTCAGTTATAGCATTTCTCGGAGAGACCTTGGGAGTTTCTTTATACCTAGCAGTAGTATTAGCTTTTGGTATAAAAATATTTGATAACTCTAGGGAATTTTTTAAAAAAATTATTAAATATTAAATTGATAAAAAAAATTATTATGTTATACTAAAATTATTATTATTTGATAAGGAGGTTAATTATGTTTGAATTTGATATAGATCCAGCTAATTTAGCTAAAATAAAAGTTATAGGTGTTGGTGGTGGTGGCAATAATGCCGTTAATAGAATGATAGATGCAGAGGTTAAGGGTGTTTCTTTTACTGCAGTTAATACAGATAAACAAGCACTTTTAAATTCTAAAGCTGAACAAAAAATACAGATAGGTGAAAAATTAACTAATGGATTAGGTGCTGGTTCAGACCCTCACATAGGGAAAAATGCAGCGGAAGAAAGCAAATCAGAATTATCAGATATACTTGATAACTCAGATATGATATTTATTACAGCAGGAATGGGTGGTGGAACAGGTACAGGTGCAGCGCCATACATAGCTCAATTATCTCAAGATAGAGATATTTTAACAGTAGCTGTTGTAACGAAACCCTTTACTTTTGAAGGAAAAAAAAGGAAAGAAAATGCTGATCTTGGTATAGGTAATTTGAGAGATGTAGTAGATACTCTAATTATAATACCAAATGACAAACTTCTTGAAATAACTGATAAAAAAGCATCTTTATTAGAAGCTTTTAATATTGCAGATGATGTTTTAAAGCAAGGTATACAAGGTATTTCAGATTTAATAGCTATTCCAGCTGTAATTAACTTGGATTTTGCTGATGTTAAAACAATAATGGATGGACAAGGTCTAGCACATATGGGAATAGGTCTAGCAAATGGAGAGAATAGGTCTGTAGATGCAGCAAAGCAAGCAATAAAGAGTCCTCTGTTAGAAACATCAATAAATGGTGCAAGGGGTGTCTTAATTAATATTACTGGCGGTGCTGATTTAGGTATACACGAAGTAAATGAAGCTGCGGAAATTATTACAGAATCAGCAGATCCAGAAGCCAATATTATTTTTGGAGCAAATATTGATGAAGAATTAGGGGATTCAATAAAGGTTACAGTAATAGCTACAGGTTTTTCTGAAGGCGGATTAAGAAAAATAAAAGCTAATGATTTAAAAGGAAAAACTAGTGAAGAAAATGTAGACAAAGAAAATTTTTTAAATTGGGATGATGATGATTTGAATATTCCTGATTTTATAAATAAAGATGATCTTTATAAAATAGAAAACGAATAGACTACATATGTAGTCTATTTATATATGGGGTGAAGTATGAATTGTCCATTTTGTGAATACCATGAAACAAAAGTAATAGATACAAGACCAACGGATGAAGGACAAAAGATTAGAAGAAGACGAGAATGTATATCTTGCAAAAAAAGATTTACAACATACGAAAAAGTTGAAAATATCCAGTTGATGGTGATTAAAAAAGATAAAACAAGAGAATCTTTTGATAGAAATAAAATAGTTAACGGAATAATAAAATCTTGCGAGAAAAGATCAGTGCCGCTAAAAAAAATAGAAGAAATAGCTGATAAAATTGAAAAAACCATTTTAAATGATATGGAAAATGAGATATCTTCTTATAAAATAGGAGAACTTGTTATGAAAGAATTGAAGGAAATTGATGATGTTGCATATGTTAGATTTGCTTCAGTATATAGAGAGTTTAAAGACATTAATACATTTATGGATGAATTAAAAAAGATGTTAAATAAAAATTAAATATCAAAAGGTGGTACTATGTGTTCGAATATTTTAGTAATAGACGATGAGTTAAATATTTTAGAATTAATTAAATTTAATTTAGAATTAAATAATCATAAAGTATATACTGCAGAAAATGGGAAAGAAGGTATTGAAAAAATCAATGAATTAGAGATAGATTTAATAATATTAGACTT
>JAWOEG010000001.1:0-11690 GCA_046482875.1 Eubacteriales bacterium
ATATTTGAAGATATAGTACCATCTCCGAAAAGTATAGAATACAGAAACAAGATGGAATTTTCTTTTGGTGACGAATACAAAAACGGGCCTCTTTCTTTAGGAATGCATAGGAGAGGTCGTTTTTATGAAGTTGTTACAACTTATGATTGTATTCTTGGTGATCAAGATTTCAGAGAAATACTAAAAGCAACTTTAGAATATTGCCTGGGAAATAATTACCCACACTTTCATAGAAAGAGACACATAGGATTATTAAGACACTTTGTAGTAAGAAAAGCTGAAAACACGGGAAAAATATTGGTGAATATAGTTACCTCATCTCAGGGAGAAATAGACTACAAAGGATTTAAAGATCTTATACTTGGTCTGGATTTAAAAGGCGAGGTCAAAGGAATTATTCATACCATTAACGATAATATGGGAGATGTTGTAAAAGCTGAAAAATATAACCTTATATATGGAGTAGAAGAAATAAATGAAATAATGAGCGGACTTAATTTTAAAATATCTCCTTTTTCCTTTTTTCAAACCAATACTTCAGGAGCAGAAAAGCTCTATGATGTTGTAAGTGAATATGCCGGAGACATAGAAAATAAAATTATATACGACTTATATTCTGGTACGGGAACTATAGCCCAAGTAATGGCTAAAAAAGCTAAAAAAGTTTATGGTATAGAGATATTGGAAGAAGCAGTAGAAAAAGCTAATGAAAATGCAGAACTTAACAACCTAAAAAACTGTGAATTTATAACAGGAGATGTATTAGAAAAAATAGACGAACTTAAACACTCTCATATAAATCCCGACGTTATAATATTAGATCCTCCAAGACAGGGTTTACATCCAAAAGTAATACAGAAAATATTAAGAATTCAACCGGAAAGATTTGTTTATGTATCCTGTAAACCAACTTCTATGAGAAATGACCTGCCTGTATTTTTAGAAAATGGATATAAAGTTGTGAAAACGAGATGTGTTGATATGTTCCCTCAGACTGGTCACACAGAAACAGTTGTGCTTCTGGAGAAGCTGCAAAATGTCATTCAGACGGAGGAAGAATCTTAATCTTAATTTGACCTGACTTCCAAGAATCCGACTGATAGAAAGGATGATTGGGAAAAGAAGTCTGGGAGAGAATGTGGATGTCGGTATGAGTAAGAGCAAATTATATATGATTATGTAAATTAATATTATTGAACTTATTTTATCAACTGGCTAATATTTATTTGTGGAGGAGCTAAACATGTATAGAAATAAATTATTAATTCTAACAATAATTAACTTCATAAGTTTTTTTATATTCAAAAACGAAGTTTTTTTTGGTATTGGTGGATACGATGTATATAGATTGTCTTATATAATACCATTATATTACAATTATCTTTTTTTACCGATTATAGTTGCTTTTAGCATTACTTATCTTTTTTATAAGTTTATAAAAAGAAAGTACTCGAAAAACGACATTATTGTTATGTTAATGAATTTATCATTAGCATTATTGATTATCTTAGATAAAAATAGTTTGAGGTGGTTGAAATAATCTTGATTGTGATTCAAACTGACTCCCTATAATCCTAAAGAAAGGTTTGATTATTCTTAACCAATAAAGATAGGAAGATATAAAAATTATCTACTAAGGGTTTCATAATGGAGGAAGATAGATGGAGAAAACGATATTGAATAGAATATGTAAATGGTTTGAAAATTATGCCAAAACTTTCTACACTGGCGATAATGAAATAAATACAAATATTTCTTTAAAGGAAAATCATACGTATAGAGTTTGTGACATAACACGAAAAGCAACAAACTATATGGGATTAGATAAAAACAAGAAGAATACTGCTGTTGCCATATCTCTGCTTCATGATATTGGTAGATTTGAACAATTTGCAAAATTTAAAACATTTAAGGATCCCATATCGATAGATCATGCAGAACTCGGAATAGAGATAATTGAGAAGAATAAATTACTTGAAGGAATTGACAGTATACAGCAGAAAATAATTCTTAAATCTGTAGAATATCATAATAAGATTAAAATACCAGAAAACATAGATGATGATATAAAAAAATATGCGATGCTATTAAGAGATATGGATAAGCTGGATATCTATAATGTTGTAATAGATGTTTATAGGAATCATAATGATAGTGAAATAGCAGTAGAAAAGGATTTAGACAGAAGTGAAAAGTTAAATAAAGATATTTTAAATGCTTTTTTGAATCAGGAGAGTATATCATATGAAAGTATTAAAAATATAAATGATGCAAAATTGCTTAGGTTAAGCTGGATTTACGACTTTAATTATGAGTACAGCATAAAATATTTAAAAGAGAGTAAATATTTGAATAATATACTTGATACTATGCCAGAATTTGATGAAATTGAAAAAATAAGAAAAACTATAGATGATTATTTAAACACCTCTAAGGTGAGAATGGAGTTCTAATGAAAAATTTAAATAAAACAGATATGGTAAGTAAGTTCTTTGCTTTTTTCATGAGTTTTATAGTAATATTTTTTGGTTTTTTTATAATGATTATTCCAATATTAAAAACTCTATCGATTAATCGTAACATTACCAAAGATTCAATTTCAGGCTTTATTGCGGGAATACTATTTTCTTTGCTTTTGCCTAGTATTGTTTATTTAATTGTAACTATGAAAACAAGAAAAATTGAATATGTAATAATACCTGCTTTGTTTCTTTTAGCAGGTGAATATTATTTTTTTAATAATTTTAAGACATGGATTTCTTCAAATGCAAATGCAGCCATTGGTCTGTTGATTATACCTGTTTATCTATTTTTAATTCTAGGATTTTCGTATTGTATTTCATATATTATTATACGAATAAGAAAGAATAAAAGATAATACTTAATATTAGTTAGTCAAATGGAATTTTTAATGACTTATGTTAAAAGAATAAAGAGGTGGTTTTTAGATTTTGATGAGGTTGACTTGAAATCAAGATTAAGTGTTTTACATATTTATATAATTTTAAAAAATTAATTTTCGAAATACAGGTTAATAGTTGAAGTTATTTTTTCCGTAAAATAAAATAATTTGGGATATTGATTTATAAACTTGATTTTATATTTCAATAATAGCAGAGGAGAATATTTCTTATGAAAGATGTCACAAGTAAAAGCATACAAATTTCATATAATCAAGAATGGAAAAGGTTTATTGAAACTGGAGAAATTGATGAGAATATAATCAGGCCAGTAATTGCCGATTCCTGGAGAAGGTGTAAATTGCTTAATTTAGATCCCTATAAACCTATTAGCGAAAAATGCTTAACCTATATAGAAGTAGAGAATTTGATTGAATCACACAAAGAATTTGTTAGTGTAGCTTGGCCTTTCATGGAGTTATTATATGACGTTGTTGAAGGTTCGGGATTTAGAGTTGATCTAGTTGATGAAAAAGGTAATTTTCTAAAAATGATTGGTGACTTGGAAGCGATAGAAAATTCAAAAAAAATTAATTCCCTTATAGGTGCTAACCGTTCAGAAAGAATTGGTGGGACAAACAGCACTGGCGTAGTATTAGAGACAAAAAAACCAGTTCAAACTATTGGAGCTGAACATTATTTTGAATCCCTTCATTCTTATACTTGCTCGGCAGCTCCCATATTTAATCAAAAGGAGGAATTAATTGGTGTAATTAACATGAGTGCTCACATTGATTTAGCCAACAATCATACATTTGGATTGGTAATAGCAGCTGCTGAGGCTATCCAAAATGAAATGCGCATTAGAAAAATCAATAAGGAACTTCACACTACTCTTGAAGCTATAGATGATGGTATTGTACACATAAATACCAATAACATTATTACTTATGCTAACTCCATGGCTGCAAATATGTTGGGAATAAAAATTGAGAATATGATTGATAGATCCTATGATACTATATTTACAACATCAATGCCTATACATGATATATTGCTAAATGGAAAAGGCTTTTATAACCATGAAATGGCTGTTTTTACAAATAATAAAGATTTTAGATGTATTGTAAGTGCTACACCTATCATTTCATTCGAAGATAATCTAATAGGTATGGTGGTTGTTTTCAAGAAAACATCTGTAATTAGTGGTTTAGCCCAAGATTTAGTGGGAGTATCCACTCGATTTACTTTTGAAGATATTATAAGCAAAAGCCCAAATATGAATCATTGTATTGAATTAGGAAAATTGGCTTCAAAAGTAAATTCTCGAATTCTGATAGAGGGTGAAAGTGGAACAGGAAAAGAAATGCTTGCTCAGGCGATTCACAATGCAAGTATTTCAAGAAAAGGTTCTTTTGTAGCTGTTAATTGCGGTGCAATACCTCACGACCTTATAGAAAGTGAAATGTTTGGCTACGAAGAAGGTGCTTTTACAGGTGCTAGACGTGGTGGGAAACCAGGTAAATTTGAATTGGCAGAAGGAGGAACTCTTTTTTTGGATGAAATAGGGGATATGTCTTTGGATATACAAGTTAAAATTTTGAGGGTACTACAAGAAAACCAGGTTGTACGGGTTGGAGGTAAAAAGCCAATTCCAATTAATGTACGTATAATTTCTGCTACCAATAAAAATTTATTTAATGAAATAAAAAAAAATCGCTTCAGGGAAGACCTGTATTATCGATTGAATGTTATTAAAATAATGCTGCCGCCCTTGCGTAATAGATGTGAAGATATACCATTGTTAATAAACAATATTGTTGAAAAAGTTTGCTCACGCATTGGAGTTCCAAGCAAAAAAATCAAATCAAATGTTATTGAAATCATGTCTAAATATAATTGGCCGGGCAATATAAGGCAATTAGAAAATATAATTGAAAGCATTATAGTTACAAACAAAGGAAATGAAATAACTGAAAATAGCTTACCTGACTACTTCGGTGAAAAAACATATTCTGAAGATATATTAACAACTTCTACTTTTGATAAGCTTCTTACTCTTGAAGAAATAGAAGAAATAGCGATACGAAAAACCCTAAAAAATGTCGATGGTAACATTACGGAGGCGGCTAAAATTCTTGGAGTTACTCGTAGAACTATATATTTGAAGAACAAGAAGTACTCTATATTTTAATTATCATCATCAATATTTATGTATAAATTTTATACATAAAATAAAGTATAGTATAAAATTTATACGAAACAAAGATTCAAGAAACCTCTTCTAAGAAAAGAATCGAACTAATATACGCTGAATTATAAACTTCCTAAGCTTATTATAAAACAATAGAATGTACAAGTGGACACTTTTAAATACTTAGTTTAGTGGGTTAGATAAAAAAACTCTATATTTAATTTGTTTAAGCATATAAAAAATCATTTTTTTAATTAAAAGATAATAAAAGTGGTATAACCTTTGCATATTAAATAGTCAAGATTTAATTATAGTTTTATAGAATCTATATAAAAAGGTTGAGTGTAATTGTTAAAATATTGAGGGGGAGTATAAATATACTAAGATTAAGAGGTTATCTAAATTATCAGATTAGTTTTATACGATTACTATAAGCCTATGTATAAATTAAATTAATTTATGAATGAAAGGAGAATCATTATGTCTAGTTTAGACAGAGAAAAAGATCCAAAAATAAATAAAGGTGGAAAGAAAACATTGTACAGCAAAAAAAAGATGATCCACATCTTATTAGGTCCTGTTATTTTAATATTGTGTATTTTACTACTACCCGATATATTTCCTACTTCCGGTGCCCAAGCAATTGGTATAGGACTTTGGATGATTTTTTGGTGGATAACACGTCCTGTTCACATCACAGTAACAGCCTTTATACCTGTAATTGCGAATGCATTTTTAAATATGGCCGAAATGGATCCTATAATTTCACAATATTCATCCCCAGCTATTATTCTTGTTTTAGGTTCTCAACTTATCATTATACCTTGGGCTTTAGTGGGTTTAGATAAGAGAGTTGCACTTAAAATACTTTCTGTTGTTGGTCCATCAATGAAGTCGCAAATTACTGTTTGGCTGCTTGCTAGTATTGCGCTATCCACTGTACTTCCAAATGTAGCAGTTACAGCCTTGTTTTGCCCTATTGCTATCTCTATGCTGGCTGCTGCAGGGTATCACCATATTCCTTCAGCTGAACCAGCAGTACCAATTTTGCTTTCGATCGCATTTGGTGTAAGTCTAGGTGGAGCAGGAACACCTCTAGGTGGTGCAATGAACCAAGCTGCAATATCTGCTTTAGAAGAGTTTACAGGCAACGAATTCATGTATATTGACTGGATTATTCGTGTCACCCCCTATCTCATCATAGCATCACTGGTACTTCTTGCTTGTATGTTAGCATTGCCTTTGAAAGTCAAGAGATTAGAAGGTACCAAGGATTTTTTTAAAACAAGCTACAATAATCTCGGTACCATAAACCGTGACGAGAAAATTTGTGCCAGTCTTTTTATCATTGGCTTAATATTAGCTTTTACTCGACCACTATATGCTGATCTTTTACCAGCTGCTGCGCCTCCTTATATATTTCTCACTATCGGATTTATATCTTTCTTTATAACCACAGTTGACAAAGGTTTTTTACTAACATGGGAAAGAGCTCAAAAAGGAACTATGTGGGGGATGATGATCCTTTTCGCAGGTGGTTTAGCACTTGGAAAGCTTATTAATACCTCTGGAGCCAGCACGAGTATTGGAGAAATTTTTAGTACATTACCTTTAGATGGTGGTTTAATAACTATTATAGCTTTAGTAGTTTTTGTCCGTGCTATTGCCGAGGCGACAACTGGTACAACTGCTGCTGCCATTATGGCTCCGATCATCTTACAATTAACAACTAATATCGGCTTAAATCCTATTCCTTACTGGTTCATCACTGTAATGGCCTATAACGAAGAATTTTTACTTCCGGTTAGCGTCCGTGCAATTCCTGTAGGTTATGGGCTTGATGCGAAAAGAATGTTAAAACCTGGTATTCCCTTTACTATAATAAATATGATTGTAATTATTATTTTTGGTTACCTAGCTGTTAAGTTTTTTCCTGGATATGGTGATTTGCCATACTTGTTTAATTAAGCGTATAAAAAACTAATTTTACAGATCAATTAGTTAGTTAGTACCTAAAACCTAAAGGAAATATAAATAAATATTAAAATAAAATAATAGGAGGAATTGAACAATGAAAGATTTTAATTTTAAAATACCGCAAAATGTTGAATTTGGAATGGGAAGCTTGAAGAAATTACCGGGGATATTGAAAGATAATGAATTAAATCATGTTTTTTTGATTTCTGACCCAGGTATGGAGAGAATTGGTGTTGTGAAGAAAGTAAAGGATATAATTGAAGCTGGAGGAATTAAATGTACAGAATATTTGGATGTACAGCCAAATCCACCAATAAAAATTGTAGAAGCTGCAGCTGCAGAATATAAGGAATGTGGAGCAACAAGCATTGTTGCACTAGGTGGTGGAAGCCCAATAGATGTTTCAAAAGCCGTAGGAGTACTTGCTAAATTTGGAGGAAAGATTACAGATTATGAAGGAATAGGAAATGTTCCGGGACCAATAGTACCGATGATTGCTATTCCTACAACTGCAGGAACAGGTAGCGAAGTAACAGCATCTTCAGTAATTACAGATGAAGATAATAATTACAAGTTTTCAGTTATTAGTTACGAGCTTCTTCCTAAATATGCAATATTAGATCCGGAGCTAATTATGACAGCACCGGCTTCAATAGCTGCTGCTTGTGGTGTTGATGCGATGATTCATGCATTAGAAGCGTATTTGTCAACATTTGCATCTCCTTTTTCAGATGCAATGGCTGAAAAGGCAATGGAGCTTATAGGCGGAAATCTACGTAAATTTGTAGCAAATAGAAAAGACGAAGAGGCTGCATGTGCAATGATGGCTGGAAGCACTTTTGCAGGAATCTCATTTGCCTGGGCGAGACTTGGAAATGTCCATGCTATGAGTCATCCAGTAAGCGCATATTTCCATGTTGCCCACGGTGTGGCAAATTCGATTATTCTTCCAACAGTTATTGAATTCAATGCTTCTGAAGATAATGGAAGATATGAAGTTATTTATAACTATATCCGCGAAGGAAACGATTTGATAAATGATTTTAAACCAGAAATGCTTGTTGAAGAGATTAAAAAGTTAAATGCAGATTTAGGAATTCCAAAAAAACTTTCAGAAGTAGGAGTCAAGGAAGAAAAGATTAAAGAAATGGCAGTGGATGCTATGAAAAGTGGTAATGTTCTAGCAAATCCAAGAAAAACAGAGCTTGAGGATATAATTGAACTTTATAAGATAGCACTTTAAAATGCAGAATAAATATTATGAAAGGAGATAATACTAAATATATGTATTTTTAGTATGTAATTAATTATGAGTTATGGTTATTCAGGAAAAATATTAAAAATAAATTTAAATACTTCAGAAATAAGCCAAGAAATTATAAGCAAAGAAATGATGAGAAAATACATGGGTGGAAAAGGTCTTATTTCATATTATCTAAAAAGAGATATAAAAGATGATATAGAGGCTTTTTCTAAAGATAATAAATTGTACTTTATGACTGGAGTTATGTCTGGTATTCCTGCTGCAGGTACTTCAAGAATAATTATGGGAACAAAATCTCCCGTTACGGGTGCTTTTGGAATGGCGGAATCAGGAGGATATATTGCTACTGAACTGAAGAAGGCAGGTTGGGATGGCATAATTGTTGAAGGTAAAGCAAGGTATCCTGTATATTTGAATATAGAAGATAATAAGGTGGAAATCAAGGATGCAAGGCATCTTTGGGGTAAAAATATAGGAAATACTAATGAAATACTCAAAAAAGAATTGAATAACAAAAGAGTTAAAATTGCACAGATAGGTATAGGTGGAGAAAATCAAGTTTTGTACGCCTGTGTAATAAATGATTTAAAACATGCTTGTGGAAGATGTGGAATTGGTTCTGTTATGGGAAGCAAGAATCTTAAGGCTGTAACAGTAAAAGGTACAGGCAAAATAAATTTTAAAGATCCAGAAGGTATAAAAGAAATCAGCAAATGGTATGCTTCAGTTTTTAAGGATAATCCACTCTCAAAAGGTTTATATCTATATGGAACATCAGGGGGTGTAGTACCTACATCATATAGTGGAATATTACCTACAAGAAATTTTAAAGATGGTTCTTTTGAGAAGGCTAGTGAAATATCAGGTCAGCATATGGCAGAAACAATACTTATAAAAAGGGAAGGGTGTTTTGCTTGTCCTGTAAGATGCAAAAGGGTTGTTGAAGTTGATAGAAAAGATTTTAAAGTTGATCCTAAGTTTGGCGGTCCGGAATATGAAACCATAGGTTCTATGGGTTCTTTATGCGGAATTGGTGATATTGAAGTCATAGCTAAGGCGCATGAATTGTGTAATGACTATGGTATAGATACAATATCGGCAGGAGTATGTATCGCCTTTGCTATGGAATGTTTTGAAAAAGATATTATTGATGAAAAAATAACAGGTGGAATAAAACTGAAATTTGGAAATGAAAAAGCACTGCTTACACTTATTGAAGATATAGCACATAAAAAAGGTTTTGGTGAGATATTGGCTAGTGGAGTAAAACATATGTCTGAATTATTTGGAAAAGATTCTTCGGAATTTGCAATGCAAGTAAAAGGGCAGGAACTTCCAATGCATGATCCAAGAGGCAAAACAGGTGTAGCTTTAGGGTATTCCTTGTCTCCTACAGGAGCAGATCATATGCAAGCTGGCCACGATGTACTAGTTGGTAAAGAAGGTTTTGTACTTGATGAAATGAAACATCTTGGATGGAGTCATACAATAGAACCAAAGGAAATCAGCAAAGATAAAGCTGAGATGTATGCAATTTTTGAAAAATGGTGGAGTTTTCTTAATATGGCTGGAGTATGTTTTTTTATACCTGCACCACGTGGATCGATGCCAGTTCTCACCTTGCTTCAACTGCTTAAATATGCAACTGGCTGGGATGTTACTCCTAAAGAAGCTTTGGAGATTGGAAAAAGAGGGATAGAAGATGCTAGGATTTTCAACTATAAATTTGGAGTTGATGAAAAAGAAGAGAATCTTCCAGAAAGACTTCACCAACCTCTAGAAAATGGAGTTCTAAAAGGAAAATACATTGATAAGGAAGCTTTTATAGATATGAAAAAGGAATACTTCAAGTATATGGATTGGGATGAAAATGGTAAAGTCCAAGAGAATTCAAGTTATTTTAGAAATATTAAGGAATGAGTCTAACTTTTTTGTTTAAATAAATAAAAGTATAGAGTTGATTCTTAAACTTAAAATTCATAGTAAAACCCAAATTTTATTAAGATAAGAAAAAAGTTCAGATTGGAAATCAGATCTGAACTTTTTTTTATAAAAAAATTGATTAACATAATTATTGTATAATTTTTTAAATATAAGATTATTTTAAATTTAAAAAAATACCTTTGTTTTAAATAGAACAATGATTGGTAAGCACTCTATTTTTCAAGATCATTGAATAGAAAATGTACATATGCTACAATTGTAGTCAGATAAATTAAGTAAAATCTAAGTGAAGCATTCTAGAAAACTAATTCTTTTAATAAATTGATATTTTAAATTGAAAGGAGTAAAAAATGAAACATAAAACAAAATCATGGATAAATGCAGTTTTATTAGTTTTCACACTAATTGTTAATGGTATGGGGGCCTCTGGTTTAATTAATGGTCTTTCGCAAAAAGAAGTTTCAGATATGTATCCAACTCTAATAACGCCAGCACCTTCAACTTTTAGCATTTGGGGTATTATATATACATTTTTGATTATTTCTATAATCTTTATGATTATCAAGAGTGAAGACCCGTATTATGAGCGAGTAATTGATGAAATAAGTTTTTTGTTCTGGTTATCATGTGCTTTAAATATTGTATGGATAGTTAGTTTTTCTTATACTCTTATTGGCTTATCTACAATTTTTATTTTTGCTTTTTTGTTTGTTATGATTTTAATTTTAAAAAGGATTGGAAAAGTTCAAATGAAAAAAAGGTTCTTATTGCCGATTACCTTTGGTTTGTATTCGGGATGGCTTTTTATAGCTACTGTTGTAAATATAGCTGCTTGGCTTGTTAAAATCCAATGGGGAAGATTTGGAATTTCGGCTGAAATATGGAGTTCAATAACTCTTGTTGTAGCAGTTGGTTTGACTCTTATGGTCTTACAAAAAACTAAAAATGCAATATTTCCGATTCCAATTGCCTGGGCATATTTTGGAATCTATAATTTTTTATTATCACCAGATGGTTATAAAGGAGAATATCCTTTACTACAGATTGTAGCTTTAATTGGAATGGTTATATTAATTGCCTTATCGGTGATTCAATTTTATAATAATCAGTATAAACTTATGCCAAGTACTTGATTTAGAAAAAAGTAGCACAAGAAAGATAAGTAATCCGGATCAAGGGCATTAAATCTTTGTCTATATTTTTAAAAAGATACAAATTATATGTAATTAGAATATATAAGGGCGTGTTTATTTAACGATAAAAAAATATCTAGGAGGTGATGTTGTGAGAATTTTAATTGCCGAAGATGAGAAAGATCTTTTGGAATTATTGCAGGATAATCTTTCAAGAGAAGGACATGAAGTTTTTATAGCGGAGAATGGTAAAATAGCATGGGAAATCTTTCGGCATG
>JAWOEG010000097.1:0-31919 GCA_046482875.1 Eubacteriales bacterium
TACCATGGTGATGGACAATGACGATGCCGAGTGCCGCCACGGGGTAAAGCCGACCTATAAGAAGAAAAAGGGATTTCAGCCCTTGCAGATGAACTGGGGACGATTGATTGTCGATGCCGTTTTCCGTGGCGGAGATAAACACTCCAACCATGGCACCACAGTGGAAAAAATGATTCAGCATATGGTTGCCAGGATCCGTAAGGCATATCGTCCCGACGTTGCCATTATTATTCGCATGGACAGCGGTTTTTTCGATCAAAAGATCTTCGGGCTCTGTGAACGACTCGGAATCGGCTATCTTTGTGGTGGCAAGCTGTATAAGGATATTGTGGCTGTGGCAACCACCGCCGATGACAGCGCATGGAATCGCTATAACTCCGGGAAAAAAGAATGCTGGGAATATATCGAATTTGCAAGATCAAGCTTATATACATCATTTAGTATCAAAAATAACCCGTACATCTTACTCCTCCTTCTTTTTTATGTTTAAATTATATCACATTTTTTTAATAATATGTAATAGTTTTTATGTCCTATCATCTATCCATCTTAGTATATCTTTAATTATAATTTTCTTTTCCTTTTCATTTAATATCTCATGATATAAATTATCATATATTATTATTTTTTTATCATCGCTCTTGATTTTTTTTTCAAATCTAACTGAAGATTTGTAGTTAATAATTTTATCCTCTTTTCCATGAATAATCAAGCAGTTGTAATCAAATTTGCGGATATTATTTTGAAGCCATTCTATACCCTTAATCAAAAATTCATAGTAAAGTTTTATTGATATTTTCTTTAATACTAAAGGATCACTTATATACTTATCCACAACTCTTTTATCTCTTGAAACTAATTTCCCCAAATTATTTTTCATTTTATAATTTGGATATATTTTATTAAAAGTTTTTATTAGTAAACCGTTAATACCTTTAGCATTCTCAGGTCTTTCTAAGGCTGCAGCAGATAAAATTATACCATCCACTTTATTTTTGTTTTGAATTCCATATGCAGCTGTTATAAATCCACCCATACTATGTCCCATTATAAAAATTGGAATATCTTTATTTTCTTCTTTAGCTATTTTTACTATTTGAGCCAGGTCTTTTATGTAAAAATTGTAATTATCAACCCATCCTTTCTTACCTCCGCTTTTCCCGTGACCTCTTAAATCATATCTATATGCGGATATATCATTCTGATTGAGCATTTCTACTAAATAATTATATCTTTCGCAGTACTCTGCAAGGCCATGAACTATTATTATTACTCCTTTAGGATTAGTTGCTTTATTAATTAATAAGTATAAATTGGTTGTATCGAAACTATCTATAATTTTTTTCTCCATAATTCTCCTTTATTCTAGCAAGCCAGCAAAAAAAGCAGTAAAAGGAATAGCCAAAACTATACCTATACTTCCTGTTATGGCTCTTATTATTTCTGTAGCAATTATATCTAAATTAATCACTTCAACCATAGATGTATTATATGCCATAAAAACCAGCATAATAGGTATGGATGCTCCTGTGTATGCTAGTATTAATGTATTAGTCATCGTTCCCATAATATCTTTCCCTACGTTCATACCGGATTTAATTAAACTTAGTTTTGATATCTCTTGGTTTGCTTTTTTTACTTCATCCATTGATGAAGCTATTGATATACTTACATCCATTACCGCTCCTAAAGTACCTATTATTATCCCCGCAAAAAGTAGTCCCTTAAAGTCGAACTCCACCCCATTCGGAAGATCCATTAACATAACAGCTTCTTCTGAGCTTAATCCTGTTAGTTTTGCTAGGTTTCCTACAGCAAATGCTATAACAGCCGCTATTGTTACACCTGCAATTGTTCCTAATATAGCTGAATATGATTTCTTATTAAATCCTGCAATTACAATCATAGTAAATACTGTAATTCCAATGGAACTAATAGTTGAAACACTTATGGGATTTCCTCCACTAAGGATGGTAGGCAAAAGATATTTCCATATTATTAATATGGTAACTGCTAGGGTTACAACTGCTTTTAAACCTTTTATTCTGCCCACTACAATTAAAAGAATTACAAATAACAAGACAGTATATAAAATGTATCTGTCTCTTATAAATCCTGATATATTAACAGTAATAGTTTCTGAAGTTTCATCAAGCATCAATATGATAGAATCTCCTTTTTCTACTCTTATATTAAAAAATTCCATTCCTCCAAGATTATTTTCAACAATAAATTCTCTACCTTCATATTCTCCTTCTTTAACTAAAACTTTTACAACTTGTCTTCCCTGTACTGGCGAAGAAATATCTGCCCCGAGATCATCAGCATCCATATCTGCTATAACTTCTACTACTTTTCCTCGTACTGTAGTTAGGCCTTCTGCTCCTCCCGTATTACCGTAAACTGTAAGTATACTTAATAGCAATATTGTAATTATAATCAAAATTATTTTCTTCATATTATATTTCTATGGAATCGCCAAAATTAATAATTTTAACTTCGGTATTCTTAACCCTTTCTTTAAATTCATTTACATCAGCTTTAATAGCATCAAATGTATTGTAATGCATAGGTATGGTAATTTTGGGTTTTATAAAGTCTACAGCTTTTATTGCATCATCTATATCCATAGTATAGTTTCCACCTATAGGCAATAATGCAATATCAATATTTTCTTCTGCTAAGAGTTTCATCTCCATTGAAAGTCCTGTATCTCCAGCATGGTAAATAATTTTGTTTTTTAAATAGAAAATAAATCCACCAGGGTTACCTCCATCGTAAGTTTTATCACCTATTTGTATACCCGAACCATGTAATGCTGGTGTCATTTTAATTCTTCCAAAATTAAATTTAGTTCTTCCACCTATATGCATAGTATGAACTTTCACACCTTGATTTGCTAAATATCTACCTATTTCTGCATTGCAAACTACTAATGCATCATCTCTTTTTGCTAGTTCAACCGTATCACCTAAGTGGTCTTCATGACCATGAGTAACAAAAATATGCGTTAATTTAGGTATATCCTCAGTAGATTGACCGCAGGAAGAATTGCCTTTTATAAATGGATCAACAATCCCTATAAAATTATTGGCTTCAATTACAAAAACTGAATGTCCATAATATGTAAGTTTCATAAGATCACTCCTTGTTTTTTTTAGTTTGTTATATTGAAAAAATATCAAAAAAATATATATTTCAACACGAATAATTATATCATAGATAATTTTACTTGTAATGGGTAATTATATTAAAATACTTTATTATTACAACTTATTACAATTTTAAAGGTATATAGTCTTTATATCAAAATAAATGGAAATTAATTGATTTTTAATGTTTTTTTGTTATAATTGTTTTAAGTCTCTAATCTATGGAGGTGCATTATGAATAATATATTTAATATCGGATTAGATATTGGCTCAACTACTGTTAAAATAGTAGTTTTAAATAGTCAAAATAAGATAATATATAAGGATTACAAGAGGCATTACTCGAACGTAAGAGAAGCAGTTTTTAAAATGTTGGTTGATTCCAGCAAAAAAATTGGTGATAATAAAATCAAAATAAATGTAACCGGCTCTGGAGCTGTTGATGTTTCAAAAGCTTTTAATATTCCTTTTATTCAGGAAGTAGCAGCAGGAACAGCCGCTATAGAAAGTAAAATACCCGAAACTGATGTTGCAATAGAACTAGGTGGAGAAGATGCTAAAATTACTTATGTATCCGGTCAATTAGAACAACGAATGAATGGATCATGTGCAGGAGGTACAGGAGCATTTATCGACCAAATGGCAATATTACTCGAAACAAATGCTGATGGATTAAATGAATTATCAAAAAATCATAACACAATTTACCCTATAGCTTCAAGATGTGGTGTTTTTGCTAAAACTGATATACAACCCTTACTAAATGAAGGTGCTAGCAAAGAAAATATTGCTGCTTCTATATTTCAAGCTGTAGTAAACCAGACAATAAGCGGTTTAGCTCAAGGCAGACCTATAGAAGGAAAAGTAGCATTTTTAGGTGGACCTCTTACTTTTTTGTCCGAATTAAGAGAAAGATTTATTGACACGTTGAATTTAAATAAGGACGAGGTGATTTTTCCTGAAAATTCACAATATTTTGTTGCTCTAGGAGCAGCTATAAATTCTAAGGATTCAAATATTATTAATTACGAAGAATTAATTAAACGAATAAACAATAAAAATAATGAACCTATTCATAGAAAAAAGGAATTAGAACCACTTTTTAACAATCAAAAAGAATACGATGATTTTATTAAAAGACACAATCGAGCAAAAGTAGAAAGAGGCAGTATTGAAACTTATAGGGGTAATGTATATTTAGGTATAGATGCTGGTTCTACAACTACTAAGGTTGCTCTAATAGATGAAAATAATAAACTTTTATATTCATTTTACGGCAACAACAATGGAAATCCATTAGAATCAGCAATAAATGCATTAACGGATATGTACTCCAAATTAAATAATGATATAGTTATAGCTAAAGCTACTGTAACAGGATATGGTGAACACTTGATAAAATCTGCTCTTAAAGTAGATGTTGGTGAAATCGAAACAATATCTCATTATAAAGCTGCCGACTATTTTGCCCATGGAGTTGATTTTGTTTTAGATATCGGCGGGCAAGATATGAAAAGTTTAAAAATTAAGAATGGCGTAATTGATTCAGTTATGCTTAACGAAGCCTGTTCATCAGGTTGCGGTTCATTTATTGAAACCTTTGCCAAATCATTAAATCTAGATGTAGAAACTTTTGCAAAGAAAAGCTACTTTTCAGATCACCCTGTTGATTTAGGGACTAGATGTACAGTTTTTATGAACTCTAAGGTTAAGCAAGCTCAAAGAGAAGGTGCTACAGTCTCAGATATAGCAGCAGGAATATCTGTGTCTGTAATAAAAAATGCATTATTTAAAGTAATTAGACTTAAGTCCTTTGATGATTTAGGGGAAAAAATAGTGGTACAAGGTGGCACTTTTTATAACAATTCTGTATTAAGAGCTTTTGAATTAATTACCGAAAAAGAAATAATTAGGCCAGATATAGCTGGCATAATGGGAGCATTTGGAGCAGCTATAATTTCAAAAGAAAGATATATAGAGGGTAAATCTAGTATTTTAAATAATAGTGAACTTAAATATTTTGAAGTTGATAACCATATGGAAAGATGTGGAAAATGCGGTAATAATTGTCTAATGACTATTAGTAAATTTAATGATGGTAGGTATTTTGTATCAGGTAATAGATGTGAAAAAGGTGCTGAATCCTATATGGATCAAACCACTGATAATGATTATGATGAAATTCCCAATCTCTACGATTATAAGTATAAGGAAGTGTTTAATTATAAATCTCCACCATTAGAAGAATCACCAAAAGGTCTAATTGGAATACCAAGAGTTTTAAATATGTATGAGGACTATCCATTCTGGTTTACTTTTTTAACAGAGTTAGGATATAAAGTGGTTCTTTCTGGGCGATCAACTAAAAAAATCTATGAAATTGGAATAAATACCATTCCTTCTGAATCCGTATGCTATCCTGGAAAAATTGCTCACGGACATGTTCAAGATTTATTAAACAAAAATATAAATAAAATATTTTATCCCTGTATACCTTATACTATTAAAGAAGATGAAGCTTCCGGCAATCATTATAACTGCCCTGTTGTAACTTCTTATCCGGAAACTATTAATTCGAATTTTGATTTTAATAATTTAGGAATTAAATTTTTTAAACCTTTTGTTAATTTTGATGATAAAGAATTAATGGCCAAAAAATTATATTCTGAATTAAAGAACGAAGGATTTAATTTTACAAAAATTAAATCCGCAGTAAAGAAAGGATATGAAGAACTTTTTAGATATAAAAATAAAATAAGAAAAAAAGGCGAAGAAACCCTAAGATACATAAAAGAAAATAATAAAAAAGGTATAGTTCTAGCTGGAAGGCCGTATCACGTAGATCCTGAAATAAATCATGGTATACCTGAAATGATTCAATCTTATGGTTTTGTAGTCTTATCTGAAGATTCTATATCTCATTTAGATAAGCCTGAAAGACCTCTTAGAATTATAGACCAGTGGACCTATCATACTAGACTCTACGCTGCCACTTCTTATGTATGTAAAGAAAAGGACCTGGAACTTGTACAACTAAACTCTTTTGGATGCGGATTAGATGCTGTATCAACTGATCAAGTTAAGGAAATCTTAGAAAAATATAATAAAATATTCACTTTAATTAAAATTGATGAAATTAATAATTTAGGAGCAGTAAGAATAAGAATAAGGTCTCTAATATCAGCTATCAAAGAAAGAGACAAAATGAAACATAGAAAAATAAATAAAAATTTTGATTATAATAATGCCGTTTTTACTAAAAAAATGAAAGAAGAATATACTATCCTAGCACCTCAAATGTCTCCTATACATTTTCAGTTTTTTAATGCTGCTGCTAAGAAAAGCGGATACAAAATAGAAGTACTTCCTTCTGTCGACAAAGACGCAGTAAATGAAGGTTTAAAATGTGTTAACAATGACGCCTGTTATCCATCAATTATAACTACTGGTCAAATGATTAAGGCTTTAAAATCAGGAAAATATAACTTAAATAAAACAGCCTTAATAATGTCTCAAACCGGAGGTGGATGCAGAGCAACTAATTATATAGCATTCATAAAAAAAGCTCTTAAAGACAATGGATTTGAACAAATTCCTGTAATATCATTAAATGCTGTAGGTTTAGAAAAACATCCTGGTTTTAAAATAACACCAAAACTTCTACATAATCTTATGATGAGTGTTATTTATGGCGATGTGTTTATGAAAGTATTATACAAAACAAGGCCTTACGAAAAAATCAAGGGGTCTGCTGATAAGCTATATAACTACTGGGTAGATATTTGTAAGGAAACCATAGAAAAAGGTGGATTTAAAGATTTCAAAGATAACTTAAAAAACATAATAAATGATTTTGATAATTTAGAAATAAATGAACACATGGAAAAACCAAAAGTTGGAGTTGTTGGTGAAATTCTGGTAAAATATCACCCAACAGCTAATAATGATATCGTATCTATTTTAGAAAATGAAGGAGTCGAAGCAGTTGTTCCCGAATTATTAGATTTTTTCTCATATTCTGCTTATAATACCGTTATCAAACATAAGGAAATGATTAAAAGTAATTTAAAAGGATCTATTCTTTCATCTGTAGCTATTAAGCTGATTGATTACTATAGAAAAGAAGCTGTTAAAGCATTTTCAAATAGCAAAAGATTTTTACCACCTCATAATATAAAAGAACTAGCATGCAAAGCAAAAAATCACTTATCTTTAGGTAATCAAACTGGTGAAGGATGGTTTTTAACTGCTGAAATGGTTTCTCTTCTAGAGGAAGGAGTCAATAATATTTTATGCATTCAACCCTTTGCCTGCTTACCTAACCATATAACAGGAAAAGGTATGATAAAAGGATTAAAACGATCTTATCCTGAAGCAAATATTGCACCCATTGATTTTGATCCTGGGGCAAGTGAGGTTAACCAAATCAACCGTATAAAACTAATGCTAACTGCCGCCTTTAAAAATCTAGAACCTGATAAAAATAAATCTGTAGATGAAAAAGCCATTAATTTATAAATGATTTATTAAGAAGCTCCAAAAGGAGCTTCTTTTTATTGACATAAAGCTTAAATATGATACAATGAAATTGACATAAACGTCTATATAAACATCAGCGTCATATTAAGGAGGTCATTTATGCCAAAAATTGTAGACACTGAAGAAAAAAAATTAGAAATAGCAAATAAAGCTATACCCGTGTTTTCACAAAAAGGATACTACAATACTAACCTTAAGGATATAAGTAAGGCTTGTAACATGGGGAGAACTACCTTGTACCAGTATTTTAATAATAAAGATGAAATATATTTTTACATATTAGAATTAGGTATGACCTTTTTTAAAATGAATTACGATTCTATAAAAGAAGATAATTCACTATCAAATATAGAAAAGGTAGAAACACTAATAAAGTACCTCATCAACAATTTAAATGGACAGACTATATCGAAAGCTTTTATAGATTTTTGGCTTATGGTTAGACATAACAATAAATCACTAGAAAAAGATCTTAAGGCTCTATATATCGAACTTGAGTCAGCATTCACAGACTTGATTAATGAGTCTATTAAAAAAGGTGAAGTCAAAAAAGTTCATGGAGCCACATTATCTACTTTGATTCTGGGAATGCTTCAGTCTTTTTCTGTAAAAGGTATGATAAATGAAACCGTTGATTCTGAATCCGCTTGTGAGACTATTATGACATTAATTGAAGGTATTAAAGAGGAGGAAATATCATGAATAATTTAAAAAGATTTGCCAGTCAAGTTGCTGTAAGTAAAACTATTGACTATGTGGATAAAAATCCAAAAGATAATATGGACAAGATTCTAAATCTTTCAGAAAAGATTTTAAGTAACCCTAGAGATAAAAGGGTTTTGAAAAAATTAAAAAAAGAATTAAAAAATTCAGACAGTCCTTGGACAAAATTAGTATATAAATTTTTTGACGAAATTAAAGTAGATGCTCAGAAAAAATTTATCAAAAATTTCTTTTTAAATGCATCAATTTTTGGATTACCTCAAGAAAAATCTATAGCTAAAAAAGAAGATATAAATGTTCCTTGGACCATATTAATGGATCCTACTTCTAGTTGTAACCTAAAGTGCACTGGATGCTGGGCTAACGAATACAATAAAACTGATAATTTGTCTTACGAAACTATGAACAGAATAATCGAAGAAGGTAAAGAAATCGGTATTTACATGTATATTTTTTCTGGAGGTGAACCTTTTGTAAGAATAGATGATATACTTAAGCTATGTGAAACACACCAAGATTGCTATTTTACTTGTTTTACAAACGGTACATTGATAACTAAAGATATAGCTAAAAGAATTGGAAAAGTAGGTAATTTTGCTCCTGCCATTAGTATAGAAGGGTTTGAAGAAGCTACTGACTATAGAAGAGGCAAAGGAACATTTAAAAGATTGTCTAACGGAATGGATTATCTCAAAGAAGAAGGAGTCCTATACGGAGTATCTGTATGTTACCATCATCATAACTACAAAGAAATAGGCTCAGAAGAATTTTATGATTTTGTCATTGATAAAGGAGCATATTTTATGTGGCTTTTTACTTATATGCCTATAGGAAAAGATGCTGATACCGAATTATGTTGCAAAGCCGAAGAAAGAGAATATATGTACCATAAGGTAAGAGAATATAGGGAAACAAAACCTATATTTGCTATGGATTTTTGGAATGATGGTGAATATGTAGATGGTTGTATTGCTGGAGGCAGAAATTACTTTCACATAAATGCAAACGGGGATGTTGAACCTTGCGCTTTTGTTCACTATTCGGATACTAATATTAAAGATGTTAGCTTATTAGAAGCTTTAAAGTCTCCTCTGTTTAAAGCATATAAGAAAAGACAGCCATTTAATTGTAACCATTTGAGACCTTGTCCTATTTTAGATAATCCAGATCAAATAGTTGAAATAGTTAATGAAGCAAAGGCTAAATCAACTCAACCTTTAGATAAAGAACCACCGGAAGATCTGCTGATTAAATGTGAACCTATAGCACAAAAATGGGGTGAAACAGCTGATAAATTATGGGTAGAAGACACATATAAAAACAATAATAAAAAAGGAGCCTAGGCTCCTTTTTTATTATCTCATTTCTATTGCATCCTTTGGACATTTTTCAAAACAAACACCACATCCAATACAATCATCTTGGTTAATCACGTGTACTTCTTTTAATTTTCCATCTATACAATCTACGGGACAATTTTTTGCACAAATAGTACAACCGATGCATTTTTCAGCAATTATAAAAGCTTTTTTTCTTTTTTCTAATTCTCCTGATATCGCATTTGTTGGACATTTTTCTGTACAAATCATACATCCAGTACATTTATCATAGTCGATTTTTGCAATGTTATCTTCTACATGAATTGCATCAAAAGGACAACTCTTTTCACATATCCCGCAACCTATACAACCTACTTGGCACATATCCTTTACTACTTTACCAAAATCCTGATTCTTACAATCCACTACTACTTCTTGTTCATATGGAACCCATTCAATTACATCTTTTGGGCAAGCTTCCAAACACAGCCCGCAAGCCGTACATTTTTCAGGGTCTATTACGGCAATACCGTCTTCTATTCTAATTGCATCAAAGTTGCAAACTTCTAAACACGTACCATATCCAAGGCATCCTTTATCACAAGATTTATCCCCGCCCTGAATCATAGAAGCTGCCTTACAATCTTCTATACCTTTGTAGTCAAACTTTTTCTTAGAAATAGTATCGCATCCTGAGCATAATACCCTAGCTACTTTTCTACCTCCAGAGTCCTCTCCAGTTTCTACCCCTAATATAGAACTAACTGCTTTTGTAGTTTCTGATCCTCCTACAGGGCATGAATTTGCAGGTTCCTTGCCTTCAGCTATTGCTTTAGCCAACGCATCACAACCTGGATACCCGCAAGCACCACAGTTTGCTCCAGGTAGAGCATTCTTTATTTTTGTTATTTTAGGATCCACTTCAACATGAAATACCTTAGAAGCAACAGCTAATAAAACTCCAAATGCTAGTCCTAATCCTCCTAATGTTAATACGGCTTTAAATACACTATTCAATTGCTGCACCTCCTATATTGACAAGCTTGAAAAACCTAAGAAAGCTATGGACATTAATCCTGCTGTTATTAATGCTATTGGAAATCCTTTTAAGCTTTCAGGTACATCAGCTAGTTCTAATCTTTCTCTAATACCTGCAAACAATACTATTGCTAATGTAAATCCTACAGCCGCTCCTAAGGCATTTACTATAGTTTCCATTAGATTAAACTCTTCTTGAATGTTAAGTATCGCTAATCCGAGTACTGCACAGTTTGTAGTTATAAGTGGAAGATACACTCCCAATGCTTCATAAAGAGATGGACTTGATTTTTTAAGAAACATTTCCACAAATTGCACTAATGAAGCTATTATTAAAATAAAAGCTATTGTTTGTAAATATTCTAATCCAAAATTCTCCAGCACAGCTACCTGTACCAAATACGTCATAATCGAAGCCAGTGTCATAACAAATGTAACTGCAACTCCCATTCCTAATGCAGTTTCAACTTTTTTTGAAACTCCTAAGAAAGGACAAATGCCTAAAAATTTTGCTAACACATAGTTATTAACCAGTACAGCTCCGATAAATATACTTAAAAAATTCATAATTTATCCTCCTATTAAGCTGCTCTTTTTTTAGAAATAAAGTTTACTAGACCGATTAAAAATCCAAGGGCCAAAAAAGCTCCTGGCGGTAATATCATAATTAATGCCGGTTCAAAGGACCCACCTAAAATAGTAGCTCCAAACAAACTTCCACTTCCCAACAATTCTCTAACCATTCCTAATATTGTAAGAGCTATTGTAAAACCAATACCCATACCTACAGCATCGAATATTGATGGTACTACATCATTTTTTGACGCGTATGATTCAGCTCTACCAAGTATTAGACAATTTACAACTATTAAGGGAATAAATAACCCTAATGATTTATATAATTCTAATGCATAAGCATGCATAAACATATCTATTAACGTAACGAAAGTTGCTATTACAACTATAAAGACAGGAATTCTAATTTTACTAGGTATAAGCTTTCTCAAAGAAGCTATAACTATGTTAGAACCAATCAATACCATTGTAGTAGCCAAACCCATACCTAAGCCATTTAATGCAGATGTTGTTACTGCAAGAGTTGGACACATACCTAATAGTTGAACAAAAATAGGGTTTTCGTTAACAATTCCGTTTTTTAAATTTTTAATTAAATTCACTCTAAACCCTCCTATTTAATATATTCTTCAAAGATATCCAAAGCATTATTTACAGCACTTGTATATGAGTTTGAAGAAAAAGTTGCTCCTGCAACTGCTTGAATCTGATTATCTTCATTAACACCAGATTTAACTACCTCTATGTCCATATCAACTGATTTCCCAACAAACTGATCTTTGAATTCTTGATTTTGAACATTAGTACCTAGCCCAGGAGTTTCAGCCATTGCTAAAACTTTAACTCCAACTACTTTCCCATCTGGAGAAATACCTACAAAAAGTTCAATATCTCCTCCATATCCTGCTACAGTACTTAGTGTTCTTATACCATATCCAACAACATTACCGGAATTATCAATAGCTTTTTTAGCATCGATAAATTTTTCCTTCTCATTTTTAATATTAGTAATTGTGTCTTCCTTTAGATCCTCAAAATTAGCAGATCCCGGAACAACGGCCATAGCAACTTCCGGTCCTGAACTAGCTTCTTCCTCAGCTGCTACTATAAGATCTGATGTAACTGTATTTGAAAAAGCAAGTAATCCACCTGCTATTGAAGTTATAATTAAAAGTACTAATCCTAATTTAACTATCTCATTTTTCATCATTTTTTAGCACCTCCAAATACTTTCGGAGCTGTATATTTCTCGATTATTGGCGTTGCGGCGTTCATTAGTAAGATTGAATATGAAACACCTTCAGGAGTTGCTCCAAAGATTCTGATTAGCATAGTAAGTATTCCTGCTCCAATACCAAATATAAATTTACCTTTTGATGTTACTGGACTTGATGCATAATCCGTCGCCATAAATATTGCACCTAATATTAATCCTCCCCCAAATACATGGTATGCTGTCATTAATAAACTTCCTTCATATATAAAAGCTATCACAGCAACTGTCCCGATGTATGATACCGGTATTTTCCAAGAAATAACTCCTCTATATAATAAATATAATCCACCAATTATTAATAAAATTGCTGAAGTTTCACCTATACATCCAGGAACTCTTCCAAATATAACGTCTGTCAAAGGTTGCAAGCTACCTTCAGCTCCCTTTACAATTTGTAAAGGTGTTGCCGCTGATACTGCATCTACTCCAGCTGGATTCTCCCATCCTAACATTTTAGTAGGCCACGATGCTACCAACATAGCCCTACCTGCTAATGCAGGATTGATAAAGTTGTTGCCAATTCCTCCAAATACCTGTTTTACCACAGCTATTGCAAATATTGAACCTATTAAAGGTATCCACCACGGTGCTGAAGGTGGTAGGTTAAATGCCAATAGTATTCCTGTTACAACGGCACTTAAATCTTTAATTGTAACTTCTTTTTTAAGTAACTTTTGAATTATTGCTTCTGTAGCTACTGCTGCAATTACTGCTATACTTGTTAATTTAATAGAATCAAAACCAAAATAGTATATACTAGCAATCAATGCAGGAAGAAGAGCAATAATTACATCTAGCATTATTTTTGTAGTATTTTCATTTGATCTTATATGTGGTGATGAAGTTGCTAGAACTTTATTTTCCATATTATCTCCTCCCTTTAGTTTTTCTTTCTTTTAGCTGTTATTTCTTGTTTTGCCACTCTTATTGCATCGACAAGAGGTCTCTTTGAAGGGCATACAAAAGAGCAAGAACCACATTCTATGCAATCCATTGCGTTATATGTTTCTGCTTCGTCAAATCTTCTCAATAGAGAATTCTTGCTTATCATAAGAGGCTGTAATCCACTTGGACAAACGTCTACACATTTACCACACCTTATACAGTTTGATGGCTCTGGTCTTTGTGCATCATTTTTATTTAATACTAGAATACCTGAAGTACCTTTTATTACAGGCACATCATCTGTAAATTGAGCTATACCCATCATAGGTCCGCCATTTATAATTTTACCTACGTCTTCAGTATAACCACCACATTGTTCTATTACATCTTGAAATTTTGTGCCAATTTTCACCAGCAAATTTTTAGGTTTTACTACAGCGCTTCCAGTTATTGTAACTACCCTTTGCACTACAGGCATACCTGTATTTATAGCGTCAGCTAAAGCAGCAACAGTTCCAATATTTTGAACAACCGCTCCTACATCCATAGGTAGTCCTCCCGAAGGAACTTCTCTTTTAGTAACTGCATAAATCAAACTTTTTTCTCCCCCTTGAGGATATTTAGTTTGAAGTTCAGACACTATTAAGCTTTCTTCATTTTTTACAGCTTCTTTCATAGTTTTAATTGCATCTGGTTTGTTTTTTTCTATTCCAATGACTCCATTTTTTACACCTAAAGCTTTCATTATAGCTTTAGTTCCTAATACTACCTTCTCAGGATATTCCAGCATCATTCTATGGTCTGATGTTAGATATGGCTCACATTCTGCCCCATTAATTATTATAATATCAATTTTTTTACCTTCTGGTGGGCTTAATTTTACATGTGTTGGAAATCCAGCTCCACCCATTCCTGTAAGGCCTGATTCCTTAACTATTTTTAAAATATCACCCTTTTCGAGATTTTCTAAATCTCCCTTTGGTTTTACTTCTTCAGATATTTCTTGCCTACCATCTGCTTTTATAGTCACGCTGTTTGTTTTTGATCCTCCCGGCGTATTTCTTTTATCGATTCTTGTTACTATGCCTGAAACGCTGGAATGAACAGGTGCAGATACAAAAGCTTTTGTATCTCCAATTTTTTGACCAACTTTAACCTTATCTCCAACAGCAACAGTAGGTTCACAAGGTGCACCTATATGCTGATGCAATGGTATCACTACTTCTTTTGGCAAAGTCGCCTCTTCAATTGGACTCTTTTCAGTTTGCTTTTTAAAGTGAGGTGGATGAATACCTCCTCTAAAAGTTAATCCTTTATTACTCATATATTATCACCTCTAACTAATTAATATGTTTATTGTATACATTATTAACTTGTACATTATAACACAATGAAAATGATTTTTACACATAATTTTCTATTATTTTTTGTTTATATTTTAGCAATATTTTCTCTTATATATTTTTTTATCCAAGTTAATATCTTTGGAGTCCTAATATCAACACCTTCTAGTATTTCTTTAATTTCTCTAGAATCAAATATAAACCTTTTCCCATTTACATCGTGTATATATATTAAATCAAAATTTTTGTCATAATTCAATATAGTTGTTATACTTTCTTCAATTTTTCCCAGAGGAGCTCTGTCAATATGGCTATTTTTAAATTCTACATTTACCTCTGTTCCTACATTTTTTTCAGATTGTATTTTTAAATATCCCTGACATTGTTCTGCCGCAGCCTTAAGTAATGGTATTCCTAACCCAACATTTCTAACCTTTCTTGTGGTATAGAATGGATTTATTATCTGTTCTTTTTTATTCTCTTCTATTCCTTTGCCATTATCTTTTATATTTATTCTTAAGTAATCTTTTTCAGTATTTATTTCAACCTTTATTTCTATTAGGTCTGATTCAGCGTCTATTGAATTAGTAGCAATATCTAGTATATGCAATGATAATTCTTTCATATTCCCTCCCCAAAACAAAAAAAGGATATCCCAATCCTTTATTAAAATAATTTATTAATATTTTCTATTTCTAAATAATTTTCTCTTTCTGAAATATCAACTAATCTGTGAGCATCGGAATTCCTTATAATTTTATATTTATTTTTTAATTTTTTCAACAAATAAGCATCAATTTTCTCATTTACTTCAATATATTTAAAATCTAAATTTTCGGGTATAAAGCCCAATACTCCAATTATACCATTTGCCCTTCTATTTATGTGTGATGGAATTGATATCCCATTATGTTCTCTAACTAGTTTTAAAATAGAATCTATTGAGTATTTCGAAGCACTAGTAAGTAGAATGTCTTCTTCTCCAATGATATTGTCTTTCTCATCATAGATTAGCTGTTGGCCAAAAACTTCTGGCTTATTTTCTATTTTAGGTAGAGATTCGTATATTAAATCAGAAATTTTTTTGCAGCTATTATAGGTTTTAAAATAACATAAAATATGTACTTCTTCTTTTGTATTTATTTCTATTCCTGGTATAACCTCAATATTTCTTTTAGAACATAGTTTTTTTACAGCAGGATAATTTTTACAGCTATTATGATCAGTTACAGCAATTAAATCAAGATTTTTTATATAGGCCATATTTACTATATTATTAGGAGTCATATCTTTATGTCCACAAGGTGATAAATTGGAATGTATATGTAAATCATAATAATATTTCATAATTTCAACTACTTAACTACTAATCTCATATATTTCACATGCCACGTCATAAGCCGATTTATATGTCGTTAATATGGGAATTTCAAGTTCGTTAGCTTTTTCCACGGTATCTTTATCTACTTCCATATCTTCAACTACAATAATTCCCGCAATATCTATCAAATCTGCCACAGCTACAATATTCAGATGAGTTTGAATAGTTATCCATATGCTATGCTCTTTAGCATTAGACATAACTACACTTAAAAGATCTCCAATATATACATTTTCAAAGTCAACATCATTGGATATATTAGTAGCTTCTTTTAAAGATAAATTTTTAATTACTTTTTCCATATTCATATTATTTACCCTCCAATTTAAGTATAACACAATCATCTATAGTTTTTATACCTTCTTCTATATCTTCAGCTAATGCTCTACAAGTAGGCGCACCACAAGATCCGCAATCTAAACTAGGTAGTTTTTCATAAATCCTTTCAATTCTATCCATTTTTTCTATTGCTTCCTTAATATTTGGTTTTTTCTCTTGAATTCCTTTATATATTTCTACTTCAAAATATCCTTTGCTTTTATATTCTTCATATTTATCTATATCTTTGTTAATTATTTTTTCTTCTTTTATTGTTTTTAAAATATGTTTGATATTACTGTTAGCTACAAAAGGATTCTCGAAATTGTAGGTTCCCCCTACACAACCACCGTTGCAAGATAAAATCTCAAGATATTTAATATGATCTAATTTTCCCATCTCTAATTCTTCTAATACATCGACGACATTTTCAAGCCCAGAAACTGCTATACTATTTTCAAAATCACAAGCCTCTGTTTGCCCGCCTGAAACCGACCATTTTAAACCCGTTAGCGATGGATTTGAAAAACATCTTTCACTATGCATTTTTAATTCTCTAACCATATCTCCGTATATTTCTTTTAGCGAAATAACTTTGTTAATATAGGATCTGCTTTTTCCTATAGGTTCTTTTACACTTAAGGTTTTTGCAGGGCAAGGTGATATATAAAAAACTCCGATATCTTCATCTTTTAAATCTTTATTATTTTTTTTTGCTTTATTTATTGCCAGTCTAGCCGCAATTTCCATAGGTGCTTCTACTTCTATTATGTTGTCTACAAGTCCTGGATACTTTATTTTTATTAATCTAACCATTGCAGGACAATTAGATGAAATTTTAGGTCTAATTTCTTCTTGGTCATTAACCTTTTCTTTTATAGCTTTAGTTACAAGTTCTGCAGCCCAACTTTCGTCGTATACGTAATCAAATCCCAACCCTAACAAAGCATTATGAATTTTACAAACCTTTGTTCCTAAGGTAAATTGACCATATACAGTTGTTGAAGGTATGGCTATGTTGAATTTATAATCCTTTAAATCAACTATCTTATCTGTAATTGGAGTATATGCATTATAAGGACAAACCCTTATACATTCTCCACAATTAATACACTTTTCATTGTCAATCACAGCTTTGCCATCTACTATTCTAATAGCTTCAGTTGGACATTTTCTCATACAATTTGTACAACCTTTGCATTTGTTTTTTTCTAAATAAAACGTGCGTTTCATCTTTCCCTCCTACTCTAAGTAAATTGTAGATCCTATTTTTGTTCCATCTTTACTAGAAGTAATATTGAATTCATCAGAACAATTATTAATATTTGGTAGCCCCATACCTGCACCAAAACCTAGCTCTCTAACTTCACTAGACGCAGTAGAATATCCTTCAGTCATCGCTAGATTAACATCATCTATTCCTGGTCCATTGTCCTTTATCTCAAGTTCTATTTTATTCTCGAAAATTCCTAATTCAATCTCTCCGCCTTCAGAATGAATAATAATATTCATTTCTCCTTCATATGAAATAACCGCTATCCTTCTTACTATTCTATTAGTAAAGCCTATTTTTTTTAGATTTCTTTTTATAGCGCTGGAAACCTTTCCAGCGTTTACAAAATCATTTTTATCAATTTTATACTTATAAGTCTTTATTTTTTTCATTACTTAAACCTTTTATCCCCTTTGAATGTAATATTCCACAGACATTATACATATTATTATTTGTTGACATCAAAACCATATCGTTGTCCTTTGCCATAGCTATGGTTTCTTCCGTTGGAATTTTTCCTCTTATTAAAATTACTGCATCTATATCCAGCATCTCAGCTGTTCTTATCACCTGGGGATTATTTAGCCCTGAAACAAGTATCGATTTATCTTCAAAAAATTCCGTAGTTAACACATCACTCATAAGATCTGAAGCAAAAACTCCCTCTATTTCTTTTTCGTACCATTCCTCTCCTGTATATATTTTAGCATTTAGCATATCCTTAATTTCTTTTATTTTCATGAAATCCTCCATAATAAAATATTAAAACAACTATATCAGATTGTTAATTATTTGTCAATCTTATGTTGGCTTAAATAATCGCTTTATTTTATTATATTTTTAAATGTCTGACCAATATTATATAACAAATTTTATAAAATAAAAACCGGAAAAATCTTATTTTCAAGGATTTTAAAGAATATATTTAAATAATAAAGAAATAATTATACTTTTATGTTTAAAAAAGAATTTAAGAATTATATATAAGAGAAGAGAATAATATAAAAACCTATAATACAATTCTATAGAATGATAAAATTGTATATATTAGAATGGTGTTATAAGTAAATGCTGCAAGTTAATATTGAAGGTAATAAATGGTGCAAGAGGTGGGATTCGAACCCACACGGTATTTCTACCACAGACCCCTCAAGCCTGCGTGTCTGCCTATTCCACCACACTTGCAAGTTAAAGGTATACTATATACATACCTTTTTTTATTTATTATTTAAATATTAACTACGTTTTTATATTATATTTACAATACCTTTATTTGTAAAGGTTATTTTATTTTTTTAATATTATGATTTTCTACTATACCAGGTAACCTTCCACGTTTAGCTATAGGTTTACCATTTACTTCTTTTATATCCATAGTCATATCTATAGCCTTGGCGCCTGAAATATAGCTTCCTACTCCAAAATTATCTGCTCCAGCATCTTTTAGTTTTTTGATTCTATCTGGTGTCAATCCTCCTGACACAAATATTTTTACCCAATTATAGCCTTGAATGTTAAGATGCTCTCTTACTTCTTTTACCAATTCTGGGCTTACTCCACCTCTTTCACTTGGTGTATCAAGTCTTATTGCATATAAGTTTTCCCCTAAAGCTTTAGCTACTCTTAAAGATTCCTCCACTTCATCCTTGAAGGTATCAACTAATACTATTCTTTTATGATCTTTCGGTGATATTTCGTCATAAGCTTTAGCTACTTTTACAGTATCTCCTGCAATTATAAAAGATGCATGTGGTAATGTTCCCATAGGTTCTATTCCTATTTTTTTTGCAGCTAAAATATTACTTACTGCTGAAGCTCCTCCTAAATAAGCTGCTCTCTCCATCACAGTAGAAACTGATGGATGCAAATGTCGTGTACCAAAAATTACAAAATCACTGTCGCTACAAGCTTCTTTCACTTTATTTGCAGCAGTTGCCCATCCAGAAGGACTTGCAAGACATCCTAATATAACAGACTCGTAAATGGCGAATTCGTTATATTTGCCTTTTATTCTAACTAAGGTTTCCTTAGGTTTGAATTTTTCTCCTTCATCTAATGCCCACAGTTCTATATCTTTGTCCTTCAATATTTCTTTTACTTCCTCTATTCCTACAAAAACTCCTTCTTTTCTAGCAAAAATTTCTGCAGTTACTTCTGTTTCATCTAAATTCATATGCTTTAATATATCTAATGTTCTAACAAAGTAAACGTCTGTGGTAAAACCTTTTAAAATTTCTTCATGATTAGCCGAAACCAGTTTTTTTCCTAGCTCATTTACTTTTATATCTTTAATGTCTTTTAAGCTTTTTATACTTTCCATTTTTCATCCTCCTGAGTCTATATTAGTACAATATTATAACATCATTTTTATTCTTTTTCTATTTTAATGTTAGTAATTTTTTTTCTATTTCTTTTTTTAATTTTTCAATATCACTATTGTTATTTATTATTTCATCTGCATACTCTTCTTTTTTTAAATCTTTCATTTGATTTTCAATAATTTTTTTTGCTTCTTTTTTGCCGATATTATCTCTGTTTGCTATTCTCTCCAATCTCATCTCAAGTGGAGATTCAATTAACCATATTTCGTCATATATAAGACCATGATTTTCTAATCTTTCCTTTTCTTCAATCATAAGTGGTATATCTAGAAAAACTATTTCTTGATTAATTATTTTTGCTTTTTCCATCAATTCTTTTACTACATACTTATGGACTATTTGGTTTAATTTTTTAATCTTTGATTTGTCTCCGTAAACTATGGTGGCTAATTTTTTTCTATTTATTTCTTTTTCTCCTTCAACAACTTTTCCAAACTCTGATACAAGACATTTGTAAACTTTGGAATTTTTTTTATAAAGTTTATGAACAATTTTATCAGATTCTACCACCTGGTATCCCTTTTCTTCTAAAATTTTGCCTACTGTAGATTTCCCGGAAGCTATACCTCCAGTTATAACTATAATCTTTTTATTTAGCTTCATACCAACTTACTCCTGTATTCATATCTACTGCTAGTTTTATTTTTAATTTAGCAGCATTTTCCATTTCTTCTTTAAGAATGCTTTTTACATTTTCCAATTCTGATTTGTATGCCTCAATTATAAGTTCGTCATGTACCTGGAGTATAAGTCTTGATTTTAATCCTTCATCTTCTAATCTTTCATATACATTTATCATAGCTTTTTTTATAATATCTGCTGCAGTTCCTTGTATAGGAGTATTTAAAGCTAATCTTTCGCCGAAGGAACGAACATTGTAGTTTCTTGATTTTAATTCAGGTAAATATCTTCTTCTTCCGAATACTGTATCTACATATCCTTTTTCTTTTCCTTTTTTAATTATTTCTTTCATATATTTATTAATGTTAGAATAATACTCTAAATAATTATCAATATATTCTTTTGCTTCTTTTCTGGAAATATTTAAATCTCTACTTAATCCATAATCGCTTATACCATATACAATACCAAAGTTAACTGCTTTTGCTCTACTTCTCATTAGTGAGCTTACCTCATCCACAGGTTGTTTAAAAACCTCAGCAGCAGTTTTAGTATGAATATCTTCTCCATTTTCAAAAGATTCTATTAATTTTTTTTCATCAGCTACGTGGGCTAGTACTCTTAATTCTATCTGAGAATAATCTGCATCTAAAAGGATATAATTTTTGTTTTCCGCCACAAAAACTTTTCTTAATTCTCTTCCTTCTTCTGTTCTTACAGGAATATTTTGAAGATTAGGTTCTGTACTAGAAATTCTACCAGTAGAAGCTATGGTTTGTTTGAAGCTAGAGTGAACTCTTCCATCTTCTTTATCAATTAATTTTACAAAGCCATTTACATAGGTTGAATTTAACTTTGATAGTTGTCTGTACTCTATGACTTTATTAATTATAGGATGCTTATCTTTTAGTTTATCTAAAACTTCAGCATTAGTTGAGTACCCAGTTTTTGTTTTTTTAATTACGGGTAAATCTAGTTTATCAAATAATATCTCTCCTAACTGCTTAGGGGAATTCAAATTAAACTCTTCTCCTGCAAAATCCTGTATAATTTCTTCTAATATTTTAAGTTTTTCCTTGATTTTATTTCCGATACTATTTAATTCTTCTTTATCTATTTTAAACCCAAGTACTTCCATTGATGCCATAACCTTAACTAAAGGTAATTCATAGCTTAAATAAAGATTTTCCATTTTAGATTCTTTTATCTTTTTTTCAAGCTTTTCTCTAATATTCTCTATTATATATAATGTCTCAGATAAATATTTCAAAGATTTTTCTTCTTCAATTTCTCTAAAGTTCTTTTTCTTTTTACCTTTTCCTAAATAATAGCTTTCTCCGTAAATATCAATTTCTAAAAATTCGTAAGCAAGTCTATCTATATCATAACTTCTTTCAGAGGGATCTATGATGTATTTAGCTATCATAGTATCGAAATCTATACCTTTTAAGTTGATATTATTTTTCAAAAGATATATAAGCTCATCCTTTATATGATGACTTGTTTTTTTTATTTTTTTATCTTCAAAAACTTCTTTTAATTCAGTTAGTGATTGAACTATATTTTCCTTTAGGTAATATACTTCATTATTTATTATAAACCCAGCATAAACTATATCTGAGTAATATACCCTTTCACTGTCATATAGAAATTTAAAACCAAATTTTTTGTTCTTTTTTATTTTTTTAATCAGTTCTTGTATATTAATTTCTTTAGCTTTTGGTATTTCTTTTATGATTTTTTCCTTTTCTTTTACTTTTACATCATCACTACCAAAAGTAAGTTGGGCACTTTCTTTGAATCTATCTTTCAATTTTCTAAATTCATATTCATCATATAACTTCATTAGCTCTTCTTTGTCGGCTTCTGCATATTTAAAAAAATTCAAATCATAATCTAATGGTAAATTTTTTATTATTTTAGCTAAGGTATAGCTTAAGTAAGCTTGACTTTTTTCTTTCTCTAATTTTTCTTTCATTTTACCTTTAATTTTGTCAATATTTTCGTAGACTCCATCTAGATTTTTATATTTTTTTAAAAGTTTAAGACCAGTTTTTTCTCCTATACCATAGACTCCCGGAATATTATCTGAGCTATCTCCCATCAAAGCCTTTAAATCTATAAATTGATCAGGGGTTATTCCATATTTTTCTTCCATTTTTTCTTCGTCAAATTCTACTATATTTGTTACGCCGGTCTTAGTTAGCATTACAGTGATATCTTTTTCAATTAGTTGCAAATAGTCTTTATCGCTTGTAACCAAATAACTTTCTATTCCTTTGTCTTTAAATTTGTTAGCTAGGGATCCAGCTACATCATCAGCTTCATATCCATCTATTTCCAAATACTCAATGTTGTGTTTATCTAAAACCTCTCTTATCATACCAAACTGCATTACTAATTCATTTGGAGCCTTTGCTCTTCCCGCTTTATAATCTTCATATTTTTCGTGCCTAAAAGTTGGTTTATCAGGATCAAAGGCTACACATACATATTTCGGTTGATAATCATCTATTATTTTGTAAAGCATAGTTAAAAATCCGTATACTGCGTTTGTGAAAACACCTTTCTTGTTTTTTAAAGGTGGTAGTGCATAATACGCTCTAAATAAAACACTGTTTCCATCAATAATTACAAATTTATCTTTACTCATATAAAACTCCCCAATTTATTATTTTGTCTATTATAAATACTATATTATATTTTAATATCAATTACAAACATAAAAAAAGACCTCTTTTCAAGGTCTATTTTTATGTGATTCATCTATTTTTTCTTAAATATTTTTTTTATTATAATCCATACTACAAATAAAACTATTATTATAAGTGTTAATACTGGTAGAAATCCTACCAATGAAATAAATGTATTTTCCATAAAATTAATCATTCTATTTATTGATCTTGTAAAACTTTCTTTAGCTTCAGACCATATATTTTCATCTACCGGCTGAATTCTACCTTTATCTTCTATTTCTCTAACACCTAGGTGAATTGTGGACATTGCAGCCCTGTCATCAATATCTGAAAGGTTCATCTTAAGGTTATCTATCTCGCTTCTTATTCTTGTTAGTTCTCTTTCGATTTCCATAATTTCCGTTACATTTTCCGCTTTACTCATCAATTCCCGTAGTCTTTCTTCCTGAACTTCTAAGTTTTTCACCTTATTATCTATTTCATAATAATACTTAGTTACGTCGTTTTCATTTATTGATTCCTGAATTAATTCTCCTTCACCTTTAAGAAAATCAAATACAGACTGAAAAGCTTCATTAGGTATTCTTATTGTAAATCTGCCATTTCTTAATTTTATTTTATTGTTACTGCTATCGTAGTAGTAATTGTTTGTATATGTCTCCATATTTTCTATGTAACCCTTATTATCTCTTACAATAGATTCTATTTTCTCTACATATTCATCGTAGAAAGATGTTTCAATTTCCAAACTTCCTGTCTTAATAATTTTTAACTCTCTATCTCTAAAATTTGAGTCTTCTGAGGCTATACCTACATTTTTTTCTCCATCAGTAGATGCAGCAAATCCCATTTCTTCTCTTAAAGCATCATCTTGTTGTGCTTCTTCAGCTTCTCCATAATCCCCAGGAGATTCCATTATAGGTTCTTCTTCGGGGGTGTCTACATTAAAAGCAGGTTCTTCAGCTGCTTCTTCCATGAATCCCATATCATTAGAAGTTTTCGCCCCTCCCATTCCTAGGTTTGAAAATATGAATGTTGCTCCTATTAATACTACAAAGGTTGCCGCAATTGCTGTTATTCTCTTCCAATTCCATTTATTCTTTGCTTTTTCTTCCATTAATTTATAGTTAAGTTTTTCACAATATCCTTCTGGCAATTTTTCAAGTGGAGTATCTTTAACTATCTTAATAATATTTTTTGTGTTTTCTAATTTTATACGACAATTTTCACATTTATTAAGATGGTCCTCGAATTCTGCTGCTTCTTTGTCTGTAAGATTATTATCTATATATAAAGATATTTTTTCTTTAAATTCCTTACAGTTCATAAAATCACCTTCCATTTTCCTACATATTTTGTATGATAATCTCTTTTAATTTGTCTCTACCTCTGCTTATTCTAGACTTAACGGTACCCTCATTACAATCAAGTATTTTTGCAATTTCTTTATATTTAAACCCCTGAATATCTCTTAGTATGATTATATTTTTAAAGTCATCATCCATCATATCTATACTGTTTTGTACCAGCTGTTTATTAAGTTTCTCTGATAGTAATTTTTCTGGATTTTTTTTATTATCTTCTATTTGCTTTGGTATGTCATCATAACCATAATGAATTGGTTCATCTAAGGAGGATGTTTTAAGTCTTTTTTTCCTCTTGAAGTCAATACAGGCGTTGAATACTATTTTGTACATCCAAGTTTTAAATGAAGAATTCATATTAAAACTTTTTATATTTTGGTAAACTTTTACCAACGCTTCTTGAGAAATATCTTCTGCATCTTCTTTATTTTTTAGTATTTTAAGAGCTATATTATATGCATATTTTTTATGTTCTTTAATTAATTCTTCAAAAGCCTCTATATCACCTTTTTGACTTTTTCTTATTAGGTCTTGGTTCATATTATATTCACCCCTGTTATTATTTATATAGACGTAGTAAATCTATTTTAGTTCCATTTTTTTTATTTATTACTTGATTATACTATATTGAATACCCTTTTACAATTTCACACAATTAATTTAATTAATTCTTAATATATTGTTAATGGTTAATCAAAGATTGAATATATATTCTATTTGTGTTATTATAACATTGGTTTTTTATTACAATAATTACCTTGGTTTCTTATAATTTAGGAGTGATAAAATTTGAATATTTTCTTTATTTTATTCTATACTATAATATGGATTATTTTTTCAGAAAACTTGACCTTAGAAATTGTAGTCATAGGTTTCTTTTTTTCTATATACATATCCTTTGTAAATAAATCTTTATTAAAATATGAAAAACCAAAGTTGAATTTCAGGTATTTTATTTTATTTTTTAAATATTTATTTATTTTACTGATTGAAATAGTTAAAGCTAATGTACAAGTTGCTTTAATTATTTTAAATCCTAAGCCTAACCTAGATTCCACCATAATTAATCATAAAACTAAACTGAAATCTGATTTCCACAAAATGGTTTTAGCTAATTCGATCACTCTAACTCCAGGCACATTAACTATAAGTGTCGAGGGAAACTCTCTTAAGATACACTGTTTAAAAGAAAAATTTAAATTAGGTGTTGAAGATTCTAAATTCGAAAAAATACTACTTCAAATCGAGGAAAAACATTATGATTAGTTTACTAAAATTTTCTTTAATTTTTCTATCTATTACAATTTTTTTATGTATGTACAGGGCTATTAAAGGACCTAGTATTGCCGACAGAATTATAGCAATAAATGTGGTTAATACGAAAGTCATAACCATAATTATTGGCGTTTCCTTTATTTTCCACGAAACTTATTTTATTGATGTTGCATTAGTTTATGCTTTGATTAGCTTTACAGCATCTGTATTAATATCTAAAGTTATAAAGGAGTCCTGACATGAAAGTGATTTTATTTTCTATTTTTTTAATTTCCGGCTTATTCTTTTTTGCTGTTGGTACTCTAGGTATCATAAGATTTCCCGATGTTTATACAAGAGCTCATAGTTCAGCTAAATGCGACACATTAGGAGCTTTTTTAACTCTTATGTCTTTTTGTATTTATAATGGTTTTAATGCAGTAACTTTTAAAATTATTCTTATAATTATTTTTATATTTATAACTACTCCTACTGCCACCCATATAATCGCCAGAGGAAACTACGAAAAAGAAGGAGATTCTAAACATGGAAAGCTTTAGTATAATAATAATGATTTTTTTGATTATATTTTCTATATCAGTATCTATTATTAAAAATTTACTAGCTAGTGTAGTAGTTTTTATGGTATACAGTTTGCTTATGGCTATATTGTGGCAACAGTTAAATGCCCCAGATTTAGCAATAACTGAAGCAGCAGTAGGCGCTGGTGTCACTACTCTTTTATTTGTATTAACTATAAGAAAGGTTAAAGGTGAACATAATGAGAAAAATTAGTGCCACCCTAATAACCATAATACTTATATTTGTTTTATTAATTGGAGTTAGCGACCTTCCTGAATTTGGAAAAACAAATAACCCAAGTAATAATATACTAAGTAGGACTTATATAGAGAATACTACCAAGGAAACTGGGGCCGTAAACATAGTTACAGGAATTATTCTCGACTATCGGGCATTAGACACATTAATGGAAGCTACTGTCTTATTTAGCGGTGTAACTGTTATAATACTGCTTTTCAAAGTATAGGAGTTGAAAATGAATAAGGATATAATACTTAAGGAGGTAGGCAAAATAATAATACCTCTAGTACAGCTTTTTGGCATATATATAATTATAAATGGTCACCTTTCTCCTGGTGGAGGTTTTTCAGGGGGAACTGTACTTGGAACCTCTATAATTATAATGCATTTAATATACGGTGAAGACTTTGCAAAAAATATATATTCAAGAAAAAAACTTCTTATTGGTATTAGTTCTTCATTAATTTTTTATACCATAATAAAGGGATACAGTTTTTTATCTTATGAATTACAACTGCCACACCCTCCTTTAGGTAACCCTGGAAGTATATTAAGCGCTGGATTTATTCTACCACTAAATATAGCTGTGGGTATAATTGTTGCCTCTGTATTCTATATTATTTTTTCTATTTTTATAAAGGATGAGGTTTAATATGAATATTATTCTAACTAATTATTATGAAACTGGAGCTGTTATACTTTTTGGTGTGGGTTTTGCAACTCTTATGCTTCATCGAAATTTAATAAAAAAAATTATCGGTATGAATATTATGGATACTGCAATATTTTTGTTTTTTATAGCAAAGGGATACATTAAAGGAAAAGATGCGCCAATTATAATCAACTCTTTTAAAGGGGTAGAAAATTATATCAACCCCATTCCAAGTGCCCTTATGCTTACTGGTATTGTTGTAGCCGTTACAACTACTGCTTTTGCATTAGCACTAACTATAAAGCTTTACAAACACTACAACACTGTTGATTTAGAAATAATACTGAGGATGAGAGGAGACAAAAATGATTAACTATATACCCATTATTAATATTTTAATTTTAATTTTATTTTCTTTTATAATGATGCTTATTAAAAAAAATAGTATTGTAAAATTAATTTCTTTAGCATCTAATGTTTTTATTTTTTTGCTTTCTATTTTACTAGTCAATAAAGTACTAATTGACGATGTTATAACTTTATCCATAGGAAATCCAAATAATTTACTTGGTATAGAATTTTATGTTGGCAAGTCCGAAGCTCTTGTAGGTCTAGTGTTTACCTTTGTTATGGTAATGATATTATGGTACTCAAATTTTAATTTAGAAAAAGAAGTAAAAGAAAACAGATTGTCCTTCTTTTATATTTTAATCAATATACTTTTAGCATCACTTTTAGGAGTAATTTATACAAATGATCTCTTTAATAGTTATGTTTTTATAGAAGTATCGACACTTTCTGCCTGTGGTATAATTATTTTAAAAGATAAAAAAGAAAATATCAAAGCAACTGTAAAATATTTGATTATGAGTACTATAGGGTCAGGATTGGTTTTAATGGCTATAGCATATATATATTCTATTACAGGTCATTTGAACATAAGTAATATACATGAAGTAATTATAAATAATTATCAATTTCACAGAAATGCCGTCTTAATAATATTAGGACTATTTACTGTTGGTTTAGGTATAAAGAGTGCTGTATTTCCTCTTCATAGTTGGCTACCTGATGCTCACTCTTCAGCACCAACTCCTGCAAGTGCTGCTTTATCTGCTTTAGTTATTAAGGTTTATGTATTTATGTTGATGAAAGTTTTGTTTAGAATGTTCAGCTATGAAATCGTTAATAGTTTTATCATTATGGACATAATTCTTCTTTTGGGTTCTATGGGTATGATTTTTGGGTCTATTATGGCAATAATGCAAAAAGAATTAAAGAGAATGGTTGCATATTCAAGTGTAGCTCAAATGGGTTACATTGTTTTTGGTATAGGCTTAGGTACTATTTCCGGTACTGCCATAGCTATATACCATATAATCGGCCATGCCGTTACTAAATCATCTCTTTTCTTAATATCCGGTTTATTTATAAAGAAAACAGGAAGCAAAAAAATTGAAGACTTAAAGGGTATAGGTAAGGAAATGCCCTTTACATTAGGTTTGTTTACCTTAGGAGCATTTTCTATGGTAGGTATACCTATACTGCCAGGTTTTATATCAAAATGGTACCTTTCATTGACTTGTATAGAAGTAGGCAGAGTTCCTTTAATTTTAATAATATTAGCCAGTTCTTTACTAAATCTTTTATATTATTTTCCTATAGTAATCAATGGATATTTTGGTAATGATAATCTCGAGGGAAAAATATATAAATCAAAGAAAGTTCCCTTTAAAAGATTACTACCTATATTTTTACTAGTCCTTTCTATGATTGTAATAGGCGGTATGTCATATAATTTAATTGGATTATTTAGTATTTAAAAAGGAGTAAATAATGAACTTAGGAATATTGCTACCTATTTTGCTGCCTCTAATTGTAGGTTTAGCAGTAGGTATATTAAAACCTTCATATCATAAAAGAAATAAAATTATAATAGCCACTACAGTGATAAATTTTTTCTTGGTTCTTTATATACTCATATTCAAAACTAATAAAACATTTCACTTAATAAAAATAAATGAATTTTTAGATCTCTATCTCTATCCTGATAAAATAGGGATTATATTTGCTATACTAGTCTCTTCTCTTTGGATTTTTACAACATTTTACTCTATTGACTATATGGGGGAAAAAAATAATTTAAGTAAATTTTTTATGTTTTTTCTTATAACCGAAGGGGTCACACTTGGCATAGCCTTTTCAGGGAACTTAATAACATTATATTTGTTTTACGAGCTTCTCACGCTGTCAACATTCCCCCTTGTTATTGAAAAAGGTTCTGAATTAGCCCTAAATGCAGGTAAAAAATACTTGATTTATTCTTTTTGTGGAGCTACTATGGTGCTTTTTGGCGTAATACTTCTTTTTAGTCAAACTCAAAATTTATCATTTATTCCAGGAGGAATTGTTGGAAGTTTAGTATACGGAAACAAAGATATATTTTTAATGGTATATTTGCTTCTTTTTTTAGGATTTGGCGTTAAGGCTGCACTTGTACCTTTTCATTCATGGCTTCCATCAGCTATGGTTGCTCCTACACCAGTAAGTTCATTACTTCACGCAGTAGCTGTTGTTAAATCTGGAATATTTGCTTTAGGTAGAATGACTTATTATGTACTAGGTTGGCGAGTTATAGAATTTACTGAAGGTAATAACTATACCCTAGTTTTAGTTTTGTTGACTATATTAATGGGTTCTTTTTTAGCTATGCACCAAGAAAACCTTAAACGAAGACTTGCCTACTCCACGATAAGTCAATTGGGATACATAATGCTGGCTTTAGTAGTTTTTGATAGTAGTTCATATGTTGGCGGGATGCTTCATATGTTATTTCATGCAAGCATTAAAATTACACTATTCTTTTGTGTAGGAGCCATAATGCATTATGAAAACAAAACTGAACTACATGAAATTGCCGGTATTGGTAAGAAAATGCCAAAAACTATGATTAGTTTTACAGTAGCTTCTATTTGTTTGATAGGCATACCTCCTACTAATGGATTTGTTAGCAAATGGTTTCTTGCTATAGGAGGATTAGAACAAGGTAGTTATATGGTACCTATAATTCTTCTACTAAGCGCATTTTTTACTGCTGGATATCTAATACCTGTAATATCCACAGCTTTTTTCAAGGGAGACCCAGCCCAAGAAGTAGAAATATCAGAGCCTAATAATTTTATGCTGGTTCCTATTATACTTCTTGCTACGATAAATGTAATCCTGGGTTTTTTTCCAAATGCTATTATAGATACAATACAGTTAGCAGCAGACAAATTATTTTAAAGGACGGATAAATATGGACAGATTACTTTTATTTATATTATTATTTCCTACTCTAACAACTGGTATTTCTTTTTTTATCGGTAAAAATCACGAAAATGCTAGAAATACAATCAATATAATATCAACTTTTATAAATTTAATAGTTGTAATTTATCTATATAAGTACATCAGGACTGGAACTTTAAGTTTTCAAATCTCTTACGTTATGGGGACTGGTTTAAATTTAAAGCTCGATGCTTTTAGATATGTCTTTGTTTTAGTTACTAGTTTTATATGGTTTATTGTAAATATATATTCCAGTCAATATTTATTTAATTATATTCACAGAAATAGGTATCATTTTTTCTTTATGGTTACATATATTAGTACTCTAGGAATATTCATTTCTGAAAATATAATCAATTTATTTACTTTTTTTGAAATTATGTCTTTTTCATCTTATCCATTAATAATTCACGATGAAGATGATGAAGCTCATTCAGCTGGTTGGACCTATATGTCTATGGCAGTTGCTGGAGGTATGATACTCCTAATGGGAATATTCATATTATATTCGTATACTCAAGTTCTAACTATTACTCAAATTTCTTATGTACTACCTAGGTTAGGTTCAATAAAATATGTAATAAGTGCCTTGTTAATAATAGGTTTTGGAATTAAAGCCGGTTTAGTACCATTCCATATATGGCTTCCAAAAGCTCATCCAGCAGCACCTACTCCTGCTAGTGCAATTTTATCTGGTATTTTAGTTAAAACAGGTATATTTGGAATACTAGTTACTGTAATTTTCCTTATGAACTTCGACACTTATCTGTCTTTTGGAGATATCCGGTTGAAAAAACAGGTATCAGGTATCGGGTGTCAGGAGGGGCAATGGGTTTGCAACTTTTCTCTGCGGAACTTTGCGAAAATCTTGGCGCACCTCTGCGTAACAACTAAAAACTATTACGCTAAGAACCGCTGAGAATCGCTGAGGTTCGCAAAGATAACAAGAGTACTCATCTGTAATAATCCGTGTCAC
>JAWOEG010000023.1:0-5615 GCA_046482875.1 Eubacteriales bacterium
TTTATCGTTAGTTCCATCGCCTTCAATGACTCTAGAAACCGAGGAAGTCTCCTCGGCGTGTATCCACGCTCCAAATGTAAAAGATTGATTAGAAAATACATCCCCTATTGTTATCCTTTCTTGAGCACCACCAAAGTCATAATACCCCCCATACTTCGCTAGATTATCATCTACAGGATTAGAAGTACTCCAAGTCGCACCATTAACAGTACCATCATAAAAGGTTTTTCCGTAGCCTGTGCCGTTAAAATTATTTGTTTGGTCTTTTATACTTGCATTTCTATTTATTTGAGAAAAGACTACTGAGTTACCATTCCCTGCTTGAAAAAATAACTTTTGGGATGGCCAAGAAACTAAATCTTGGTCTCCTGCTCCTGCAGTTTCACTTCTTGCAATGTCTCTATTAGATGTGACAGTAATATTAATAACATCGCCTGTTTGAGGAATAATAGAATAGTCCCAAACATTTGGTTCAAATTCTGTATCAATAGAATAGCCTGATTTACTGGAAAAGTAACTTTCTACACCATTTACTGAGACATTAATCGTTGTAGTATAATCGTCTGAAATCAGGTATCTAACTTCCATAAACGTAGGAATAACATTATCTTCTTTAGCTGTAAATGTAACTGTATGCGTACCCCCTGCATCCTCATAAGTTCCTGACTGATTTACCCCTTCTTCTTGTATTATAACATTACTGCATCCGTCGCAAATATAATAAGTATCATTCAAAAGCCAATTAGCAGTAAAGTCTGTTGTATTATAAGAGGGAGGTGTGGCGTAAGCCAAAGAAGACAGAATTAAAACCAGTATCGCCCCCAAGAGATATAGCTTCTTCATGTAAATGCACCCCCCGAAACTATGGTAGCGATAAGGATGATTAAACTAAGAATTATAAAAAAGAACCACATCAAAGGTTTTAAACCAATTAAGAGTAACCTGCCAAAAACTGCATCCTCAGGCGCAGATTCTAAAGCATCATCACGAGTCTCATTTACTAAGTCGCCCATCCATGCTAAAACCATCCCTGATACAATAATCACTATTATAACATATACGACTCCTCCTAATTGGGCTTTACTATTCATGGTATTATAATTTTATATTTCTAAATCGAGTTTTAAGTAATCCTTTAGCAGTAATTCCTTGAATTTCTCCAGGAGTATCTATTCTATTAGATTTTTTCTCAACATAAGTGTTTTTTGTTTTCTTTTGTTTTCTAAATTTACTTGTAGGAGTAAAAGGAACATTTACAGGCTTACCTGCTTTTTTATTGGATTTCTTAATTTTAAATTGAGCAGCAGTACTGTTATCCGTAACAAACTTGCCTAGGCTAAACGCATTCTGCTTAGGTAAAGGAGTAGTATTGATAGGCTTAAATTTACCTTTTGATTTTACTTTTACAATGTAGCCAGTCTGAGACCTTTTCTTTACTCCTCCTTTGGGTAATTGTAATCTTAAAGGAGTAAGAACAGGAACATTAGTTGATGTAGAAAAAGAAGTACTAGTAGGAGTATTAACACTAACAGGAACACTGATGTTAGTATTAACAGATTGGGATAAAGTTTTACTAGTAGTATTTACTTGACTAGACAAACTTGGGACATTAGTTGATGTCGAAACAGAAGTACTAGTAGGAACATTAACACTAACAGGAACACTGATGTTAGTATTAAGAGATTGGGATAAAGTTTGCGATGGGCTTTTTATACCAAGATTAATTGAAGGTAAAGATATGGCAGGAGTAAAGATATTGGTTTTGGTTTGAGACTGAGTTGTAGCGGTGCTAGAAATTGTGGGCGTAGATGGTACAAAAGAACCAACGCTAATAGAAGGCGTAAAAACTCTAGGTTTAGGTAGTGAAAGAGCGGCTTTTTTACTTCTTACCATACTTCTAGATAAATCTGTGGCAAAATTAATTGCTTTTGGACTCGTGAATGTGGCTAAAATGTCTCCTGGCTTTTCTAAAGGGTCAAGAACCGCACCTGCTATTTTAGTGCTTCTTCGAGGAATACTTGCTAAAGGTGCGCCTATAACACCTCTTCCTTTAGGTAATGCAAAAATTGCACCACCTAAAACTCCTGCAGTTAAAGAACCAAAACCTGCGGCTCCAACAGTCTCTTTTAGGCTAGGTAACCTTCCTTCTTTCTTGGTGTCGCTGACAACACCACCTATCGCTTCTACTGCACCTATTGGCGCAATAATTTTTCCAGTTTGTAAAAACTTATTTAAATTAGTAGATTCTTTAAATGCTTGTCTCTTAAGAACATTAGAGGTTTTAGAAGCTGCAGTCTGAGCAATAAAATCGGCATAAGAAATTCCTTTAGGAGGAGATGTTAAAATATCTTTGCTTACTTCTAACGCTATCTTTTTTTGTCTAGGGCTTGTAGTTATTTTTTTTGCAGCCTTGGAAATCCCAGCCCTTCCTGCTAACTCAGAGACTCTTTCTATTGCTAATAACTCAGCTAGATTAGAAGATTCTTGTGCAATTAGTCTTTTCTCAGCAGCCTTAACATAAGTCTCTACATTATCTTTGGGAACAAAACCTGAAATTCTTTCTTCAAACTGCCCTAAAAACTCTTCTTTCCTTCGTCCAGTCGCAGTTATAACTGGGAAAGATGAACCTTTTTGGGATTGAGTCTCAATAAAAACATCTCTAAAAATAGGATCAGATAAAGCTAATCTTTGTTCCTTTGGTGCAGTTGATTCTATTGCTTTTTTGGACCCACTACCCGCCAACTGTATTGCTATATTTTTTTTTACAATTTTAGGAGTTTTTGATGCAATAACGTTTCCTTTTCCTGCAACTCCACCTAATGCGGCAATTCCTGTAGTTGCCCCTATAAAAGTCGCTAAGTCAACGGCTTTTTCAGTAAAAGTAGATTTATCAGTTTGTAATCTACTAAGTTGTTCCTTGTCAAAAGTAAATCCAGAACCAAAACCTGCAGCAATTCTTCCGCCCGTTGTTCCAAAAAATCTTTCAGATTTTGTTTGAGGTTCAAAAGTTCCAGTTATTTTTTTTTGATCAGAAACGCCTTGATTTTTTTGAGTTGCAATTATATCTTGGCCTTTAACTTGAATATTTGCTCCTTTTTGCCTTAGTTTTTGTATTTTAGGGTCTATTTCAGAAAAAGAAGTTGTAATTGCTTCATTTATTGCTTTTTGAGTCGGGGTTTTTCCTGCAGTTAATTCTGGTTGTTTGTCTTCCTTAATAGCAGTAAGAACTCTACTTCTTGCAATATTCTCAGCAGTACTTGGTTTATCTTTCGGGGATGAAGATGATGATGCTTTAGAAGATTCTCTAGCAATTACACTTGCTTGAGTTTCTCCTTTTTCAGCTCTAGGAACAATAGTACGCCCTGTTTTAGTATCTTTTACTGTTCCAGCTTTACCTGGAATAAACCTTTGCGAACTACTTGAACCTGAAGAACTTGAAGAACGAGATGAACTACTTGAACGTGAAGAACTTGAGGAACGAGATGAACTACTTGAACGTGAAGAACGAGCAGGGGTTGTTTTTGTCGAAACAACTTTACCTCCTTTAAAGGTTTTAGTTGTTTTAGAACCATCCTTATTTCTAGTTGTTACAGTACTTGCCATATATTAAGTATCAGCTCTAGTAATACATTTGTAGGCTTATATATAAAGGTTTCTAAAAAAATTAAGAAAAAATATTTTCTAGTTCTTTTAATAGCTCTAAATAATCTGCAGATTCATCTACATACTTCTCAAGGAACGCTAAGGCCTTTTCCTTTTGTTCTAAGCTATTAATTTTGCTACCTCCTCTGCATAAGACTCTTTAGATATTTCTCCCGAATTTAGGGCTTTATTTAGCTCTGAGAGTTTGTTGTCTTTTTCGCTTATGTTTGGAAACAAGTTAATGCTAATTGAACCTAATATTTTAACACTTAGGTATTCATTACCATTCTTATCTTTGTTAATCCAAGCCGCAGCTCCATCGCCTTTATAATCAGGCCTTTTTCCTTTTTTATTTTCTTCTGGCATTTTTTAACTCCTTTATATGTTGGTAAATTAATTCTGATGCTTCTTTTTCAGGAATTCCATTAATTCCCCATTTGTGCGACTCAAACATCGCATTTATTATTTCTGTTTCCGTAAAAAATCTGTGCTTATCCATTATTTCCACACCCAATCCCAAATATTAATAGGGATTACTATAAATACTACAAAAATTAGAAACCCTAGTAACATAGGGATAGCCAATATTCCTTGAAGTACTGTCTTAATAGGATTATCTTTCTTTACTTCTTCTATCATTTTAGGCTCTAGTCTATGATCGTAGTTCATTGTTAAATATCCCCATACTTCCACCAAAGAACTATAGAAGACATCCATAAACCTAGAACAACTCCTGTTATTGCATCTTCTAAATTCAAAGGAGTTACTAAAGTAAAAAGATAGCTAATACCATAAAGAAGTCCAACAACTAACAGTCCAAATAAGAACATACCACTTAGAACCCAAAGTTTCTCCGAATTATTCATGATTATACCCCCTAATTTCCTTGCAATGATTTCTGTGAATTACATCTAGCTCACGTATTACAAAAATAAGATTTAATTCTTCTTGATTTAATGATCTATTAAATATAGCTAGACCATTTATATTGTCATCGAAATGACTTAGTCCTTCTTCTCTAGCTTTAATTAAGCTTAAACACATTTCTTCTTTTTCATCCAGAATACCTATATAACTTACTAATTCGGTGGTAATCAGGAACAATAATGTTATTACGCACACTAGATAAATAATCATTGTTATGTAATCTCTAAAAGATATATTCTTTTCCTTATTCATGATTATACCCCACATCATCATAAACAGGCATATCTACACCATTAGCCCACAAATCTAGTTCTACTCTCCTTGCAGGATTATAACTGTGTCCGTATAATTCCATATATTTGCTTTGTGCATAATTAAAATTAGCTTTTCTGTTTTCGCAGTCAGGATTGTCCTGAACTTCCTTATACGCTTCATCCATAAGTGCTTCTAGTCTTGCTTTTTTCATTGTTCCTCCTCCATGTTTATTTCTCTATCTTCAATCAACTCCTTCAATATTCTCCTAACTGCAACAATCTTACTACTATCAGCAGTTTTACTTAATGCTTCTTGTAATCTTGGGACTAAAGTTTCGTTTGAAGTCCATTTCTTATTAAATCTTTTATGTGCGTTATCAACCGAAATATTTCCCGTTTCCACATATATTTGGCAATTTGTTTTTACTTCTAGTTTCATTTTTTAAAACACCATCTGTATTTGATTTCGTCAGGGAATACTTCCCCATCATCCATTAGATTATTGTACCCTGCAGTTATAACTGAGTCTTTGTATTTTCCGAGTACTGCATGAACAACGTTACCTCTTCCATTATCGAAAACAATTACATCTCCCAATTCAACTTCATCAAAAGTTACATCTTCTGCCCAATAATCATCCCCATCATAGAGGAAAGGTTGCATACTTATGCCTTTTACGTTCTTTTTGAGTTCCGCATTTCTTCCGCAGATTCTTTCAGTTCTTGGGTAATATGTCATATACTTCTCATAATTATTAGTATAAGTCCTGTTCTCAGTAATATTCCTAAAATA
>JAWOEG010000056.1:0-17021 GCA_046482875.1 Eubacteriales bacterium
TATTATGATTTGCTTCTAAAAGGAAATAGAACAATAGATGAATATTCCATAATAGAGATAGAGACAGTAATTCTCTTTAAAATAAAAGCTTGGCTGGATATGAAAAAAAGAAGGGAAAACGGAGAACATGTTGATTCGAAGAATATTAAAAAACATAAAAATGATGTATTTAGGCTTCTAGCAAATGTAACACCTTCGTAAAGATTAATACTGGAAGAGAAGTTGAAAATGATGTTAATAAATTTATTGAATTAATTGAAGAAGATAAACCAGATATCAAGAATTTAGGAATCAAAGGAACAGATTTCGATCTTCATGGCTAAAAAAACAGCAAAAAACCGATATCTATACGTAGTAGTCAAAAATAAGCTCATAACATCAATAATGTCTACTCCAAACACTCTGTAAGTGGAAATAAATCAAACAAAAAATAGTTGCATTCTTTTTAGCGATATTCAAACAATCTAGCGTTAATGCTATTTCGTGGAATATCGCTAAATTGTATTAAATAAGAGTTAGAAATAATTCTGCGATTTCTGGATCGAATTGACTACCTGAATTATCAGAAATTTCAGCCAGAGCAGCTTCTTTTGACAAAGCCTTTCTGTAAATACGGTTATGGGTCATTGCATCATAGGCATCTACAATTGAAATCACACGAGAAAGAAGCGGTATGTCTTCTCCACTTAAACCTTGAGGATAACCTGTACCATCCCAGTGCTCATGATGACATAAAATATACTCTGCTATTGATTTAAGGTCTGGTGAAGTCATTGCAATTCTGTACCCGATTGCAGGGTGTTTTTTCATTTCTAGCCATTCATTAGCATTTAGTTTGCCAGGTTTTGTAAGAATACTATTATCTATACTTATTTTACCGATATCATGCAGTGATGATAACAAGGCAAGATCATTAAGATCGTCTTTACTTAATCCCATAGCAGTACCTAGTTTTTTTGATAGAGCGCTCATTCTTGAAGCATGTTCTTCTGTTTCATGACTTCTTTCATATAAAGACAATCTTAGTGTTTCAAGTAAAGTACTGTGAAAGCTTTCCCGCTCAAGGATTTTAACTCGGTACATGTAGTCTTCGGCTAATTTGCTAATGTAAGAAAATGCTTCTGAAGTTTTTGTTTTGGTGGCAAAACCTAAAGAAATACTCATATTTACTGGTACTCCTGATATATCTACTTCAAAAGATTTACTTGATTTTTGAATTCGGCCAACAATCTCCTGTGCTTCCTGACTGCTTGTCCTTGGCAATAATATGGAAAATTCATCACCACCAACACGGGCTAATATATCTCCTTTTTTTAAGTGTCTACTTAGAAGTTTTGTGGTTTCAATAAGTACTTTATCACCAGCAGCATGACCTAGGGTATCATTCGTCAGCTTTAGTCCATTGACATCAGAAATAATTAAAGAAAATGGAAGATTATCTTCTGTGTCTAGTTTTTTAATTGATTCTTCGTAAAATGCTCTGTTATAGACTCCAGTTAATGAATCATGGTAACTAAGATACTCAACTCTTCTTTCTCTTTCTTTACGATTTGAAATATCAGAACAAAAAGCGATAAAGCGATTGTCATTAATCTTTGCAGCCCGAAGGCTTATCCAATATTCTTGATTATCTTTATTCATTACTTTAAGTTCTGTATCTATAAACCCTTTATTTGTAAGCTCATTAAATTTTTTTAGCCCTTTATCGAGATGTGATGGTATAAGAAAATCAGATATGGACAGTTTTAAAACTTCTTCTCTTTTGCGACCCATTAGTTTACATGCCATTGAATTTGCGTCAATATATTTACCCTTGGCATCAGCCACGAAAATCCCAATTGGAGCTTTCTGTATGTAAGTTTTAAGAGTTTCTTCACTTTTTCGAAGTTCTTTTTCAAGGTTTTTTCTTTCTATGATTTCATTTTTTAAATCACATGTGCGTTGTTCGACCAAAGTTTTAAGCTTTTCTTTTTGATTAATGATGAGAATATTTCGCTCTTTAATTTTTGCCATTGATTTTAATTGTGTTATTAATATTGCATCATCTATAGGTTTAAATATAAAGGCTTCTGCTCCAGCCTTTATGGCTTCATTTCGTAAATGCCGGTCGGCTTTCAAATCCGTGACAAAGAGTATTGGAGTAATATTCAACGTTTTATCTTTTTTAATAATACTACTTATTTTCAAACTGTCTGTATTAGTAATTGACATATCAATTAGAATTACGTCAGGTTCTTTAAGCTTTGCAAGCTTCAAACCTTCTTCTCTACCTTCAGAAATATAAACCTTGGTTCCCGGGAGGGCTTTAGAAATAGTATTCACAAAATATTTTGTATCAGATAAATTATCACTTATAATTAGAATCTTTAACTTTTTCAATTCCATATATTCCTCCATTAATGTAAGACGATGAAAACAATATAAATATAAAGATAAATGTTGTTTTTTTCAATCAAACAGATACAAGTTATCTTTATAATTATTATTACAATAATCGTTTATATTATATCATAAGGGAACAAAACTGTCATTGAAAATGTAACTGTAAGAGTTTGAGTTGAGTTATAGCAATGTAAGTAATCTGTAAATTATTCAAATACTCTTTCTTAAAATAGTTAAAAAGTTAGGTCAAGTCAGGACAACTTAGGTAAAAAAATGAAAAAATTGTTATATAGTAAAAAATAATTGTATACTTTTAGCAATATTCTAAACCTTTTAGCCTTTATGGAATATTGCTAAAGTGTATTAAAATTGTTTTAAAGCTTGTTCAGATGCATGTACAAGTAAATTGTTAGCGGGATAGAATGATTGATATGGTTGTGATGCATAACTAAATTGAACTAGTTGATCAACAGTGATGCCAAATTGTACGGCCATTGTAATCTGGTCAACTTTATCTGTTACAGGTTCCCCACTTACTACCTGTCCGCCAAGTATTTTTTTGTTTTCCTTATTAAATATTAATTTTACTTCTATTTCTTTTGCGAAAGGCATTACTGGAAAAGCAGTAGTGAATTTAGCTGTTCCAATAACAATATCATAGCCTTTTTTAGTAGCAGTTTTTTCTGAAAGGCCGGTACTTCCAACAAAATAATCAACAACCTTAGTAGCTGCTCCATTATAAAAACCTTCGTACTTTCTATCTTCTCCTAATAAATTCTTTGCTAATAGCTTACCCATAGGAACTGCGTTTGTTGCAAGTTTACCTAACCCAATATCTCCAGTTATAGCATTATTAAATGCAATACAATCTCCTACAGCATAAACATCAGGAATATTTGTTTCCATTTTATCATTAACTATAATTCCAGTTCTACCTATTTCTAATTCAGTATCTTTAAAGATTTCTACAGAAGGTTTCATACCAACTGCAAATACAATTAATGGCTCAGAATCAAATTTAATTGGCTCTCCATTCTCTAAGGCAACTTCTTCTACATGATTTTCTCCTTTTAAAGAAGTTACTTTGTTTTCTAATTTCAATATTACACCTGAATCTGCTAGTTTTTCTTGAACTTCATACATCAGTTGACCATCCATCATGTTTGGTAATATGGTGGGCAACATATCAACTAAGAAAGTTTTTACATTTCTTTTATTGAGAGCTTGAGTTAATTCAATACCTATAGCTCCAGCACCGACAACAACAGCTTCTTTTAATCCTTTGTCAACTAAATCCATGACATGCTTTAAATCTTCTTCAGATTTAAAACTCATTACATTTTTAAGATTAAATCCTTCTATAGGAGGGACAACAGGCTCAGCACCTGTAGCAATAATAAGTTTCTCATAGGTATAAAAATCGCCATTTTTAGTAGTTACCACCTTTGTATTAAAATCAACATTTTCTACGTAATCTCTTATTAATCTTGCTCCAGTTTCTGTTACTATATTATCAGATTTAAGAGTTTTTTCTACTGATAATATTTTTTCAATAGCATAAGGCATAGCGCAATAAATCATAGAATGATCTTCAGGCCTAATTATAGTTACTTCTTTTTTTGATTGAATATTTTTCGCAATAGTTATGGCAGCAGGACCGCCACCAATAATTAAAATTTCACAATTCTCCATATTAAATATCTCCTTCAGATTAAATTTGAATGTCTACCTGACTCTTTTAACTATTACATAATATACCCGTATAGGGTATATGTCAATAACTATTTCCATGAAATCAGTTCAATAATCTTTGGAATATTGGAGTAAATATCTTTCCTTAATATATTGTAAAAATTCAATTTTTCACTTAAAATTAAGTATATAATAAATAAAGAGTGGTGGTTATAGAGTTCTACATAAGATGCCTTTTAAATATAAGCCTAAAAAAAAGTTGAATTTAGAAAAAAAATAAAAAGGGAAGTGGTTAGTATTGTATACTAAAAAAAGCAAAAGAGTAGGTTATTCGAAAAAAATAACCGACCCTGCTTTTAAAAAATATTTAAACCAAAGTAAGAGTTGGTCCTTGATATTTTCATTAATACTTGCGACATTTGCAGCCGCAGGCTTTTTTATCTACGGAGAAACAAGTTCTGAAATGAATAACCCACAAGCTCTTTATGTTGGATTAGGAATTGGAAGTATGTTCGTAATTATTGCTGTATTTCAAATTATAAGTAGAAAAACAAGTAAAGATTGGGATGGAAGTGTAATAGATAAAAAAATAGAAAAGAAGACAAGAAAAAATAAATTAGGTGAAAGAGAAGATTTTGTTTTATTTACTATTATTATACGGAGTTACAATGGTAAAATTCATGAAATATGTGATGAAAATGATGATACTGTATACAACTACTACAAAATAGGAGATAAAGTTCGCCATCACAGGGGATTAAATACTTTGGAGAAGTTCGATAAGTCAAAAGATACAATAATTTTTTGTAATGCTTGTGCATCTCTTAATGATATAGAAGATGATTATTGTCACAGGTGTAAATGTCCTTTATTAAAGTGAGGTTCAAATGGAAAAAATACAGTGGGAAATATATATTAAAATTTTTAGCAACCGATTTATTCTAAAAGGATTGATGATTGCTATAGGTATACCTTTTGGAGTGCTCATTTTAGCTATCATAATATTGTCCGGAGGAAATATTATGGGTACAGATGCTAAATATGCTCTTTTTCTAATAGGGTTATTATTTATACTGACATATATTATAATAATGATAATTTATGGTGGAAAATATGCTCCGGGATTTATAGTAGATGATACTGGTATCATAAATTATACACAAGATAAACAAGGTAAGAAAAATAAAATAATTAATATTATTTTAATCATATTTGGACTTTACGGCGGAAATTTTTCAGCTGCAGGGACGGGGATGATAGCACAAAGTAGACAAGTAGCAAAAATAACTTGGAAAGAAATAAGGAAGATAAGATATTATCCTAAACAAAATACAATTATAGTTCAAGGAAGTCCAATAAATAAACTGGCGATTTTTTGTACAAAGGAGAATTATAAAGAAGTGGAAACTGCCATTAAAGAAAAAATAAAATAGAATTAACTCAAATAAATGATATAATAAATTTTCAGTATCTAATAATAATATTAAAGGAGTTTTTTATGCTTTTTGATTTTAATTTTGATAATACTAAAAACATTTTTTCTGACTCAAATAAAGCTGATTTATGTGATGAATTTGCTAGAATTCAAAGACAATTAAAGAATATGAATATACCAGTTTTAATAATAATAGACGGATGGGAATCTTCAGGAAAGGGACACATAATTAGAGAAATTACGAGAGAACTTGATCCTAGAAGTTTTAGGGTTATTAAGTTTGAAAATACAAAAGATGAAAAAGCGAACAAGCCGTTTATATGGAGATTTTGGAATAGAATACCTAGAAAAGGTAATATATCTGTTTTTGATAGAAGCATATATTTTCAAATTATGAACAATTTAGATATAAATCTTGAAGAGCTTGAAAAGTATACAGAAGAAATAGCTAATAATGAAGAGCAACTTTACAACGATGAAATGATTATAATAAAATTCTTTTTAAATATAAAGGAAAAGACTCAGAAAAAAAGAATAGATACACTTTTAGATCATGATAATAAATCTTTTCTAGTGTCAGAACTAGATATAGATCAAAATGAGAACTATAAAAAATACCAAAAGCATTTTAGTAAAGTTCTTGAAAGTTCAAACTTTGCATTTAGTCCTTGGAATGTTATTTCTACTGAAGATTTGGAAAATGCATCAAAAGAAATACTAGGTACTATTATATATAACACAATAAAAGGAATTGAAAGAATAAGCGAAAAAAGAATATCAGGAGACGAGTTTAAGAGAAGTAACGAAGCAGTTGAAAAACCTTTAGAAGATATAGATTATAAAATTAAAATAAAAGGAAGCAAATATAAAGACAAACTTGAAAAGCTCCAGAAAAAAGCTGCAGATCTTTTGTATGAGATGTATACTAAAAAAATACCTGGAGTTATAGTATTCGAAGGGATAGATGCTGCGGGGAAAGGTGGTTCTATAAAAAGACTTACCAGATTAATGGATCCTAGAGGATATAGGGTTGTCCCCATTTCAGCACCAAACGAAACGGAAAGGGATTACCATTATCTTTGGAGATTTTATAAAGAATTGCCTGAAAAGGGAGAGCTTGCTATTTTTGATAGAAGTTGGTATGGAAGGGTTCTTGTAGAGAGAATTGAAGGGTTTACCCATGCAAAAAGGTGGGAAGAGGCATATGATGAGATAAATATATTTGAAAAAAATTTGTGTAATTCGGATGTTATGGTATTGAAGTTTTTTCTTGCGGTAGATAAAGAAGAACAGTTATCAAGATTTAAAGACAGGCAGGTTGAAACTGATAAAATGTATAAGATAACCGAAGAGGATTGGAGAAATAGAGAAAAATGGGACGAGTATATAGAAGCAATGAATGAAATGCTTGTTAGAACTAATACTGAATATGCACCGTGGAATATTATATCAGGACAGAATAAAAAACATGCAAGAATTAAGGTCCTTGAAATATTTATAGAATATGTAAGCAAGCATATAAATATGGGTTAACAACTTTAGAATTTATTAAGTCATTGAAAAACTTCATGCCTATTATAAGTGCTATTTTTATGTCTGCATTTCTTGTTTCATTCCTTGAATATTTGATTTCCGATATGATAATAACTGAGGTCAGTCATTTTAAGGCATTGGTGATTTCAATGATAATTGTATTGCCCTTTATAGTAGTTCTCTATTTTATTTGTTAATATATAGTTTCTTTCTGGAGAACATAATCAATCAAGATCTTTAATATTCATTTTCTCAATTTCACTCAATTTTTTTCTAGATTTTCTAATACTCAAATAAATTGTAATTAATATAATTGTTGGTATATTTGTTAATAAAAATGTTGTTAAAATTAAAAAAACAGTATCCATCCCATTTTCAAAAGAATTAATATTTAGTATTGATATTAAAGAAAAAATAAATGTTATTGCAGGCAAAACAAGTCCCGGCCATTTGCTGTTTTGTTTTGATAGAAAAACTTGTAAAATTATTGGTACTACAATAAAAATTAGTAGAAAAAAAATATTTTTAGGAAAAAGCATATTATAAGTCCTCCTTTATTTTTTTAAATTCTGTTATTAATATTTTAGCAGTGTCAAAATCAATTTTTTCGTTAAGAGCCAGCTTTTTTATTAGTCCAATGTAAGGATCTTTAGCTGTTTCTTCATCTATTTTAATTTTTTGTATTAATCTATCAAGTCTTAATCTTACGGTAGGATAAGTAACTCCGTAAAAATTAGCAACTTCTTTTAATGAACCAGATGCCATTAAAAATCTTTTTATAAAAATTACATCTTCATCATCCAGACCTGACATCCATCCAGGAACTATTTCTATTGTCATTTTAAGACCCCTCCTTTAACTAAATTAATTATATACTTTAATAATGTTAAAGTCAATATTTAAGTTATTTTTAATAATATGTAAAAACCTAGGGAGAAAATAATGATTCTGCTTAGATATAGAAAAATAAAAGTACAATATATTTCACAATATTGACTTTGTATTTCAAGAGGATTATAATTATTACGAAATGTTAATTATTTTGCATTTTTCAAAATTAAAATATCAAAATTAAAATAGACTAAAGCTTGATATATATCAAGTTAAATAAAGAGGAGGAGAAACAATGACTTATAGTCCCAAACTAGGAAGTACAATTACGAAAACTAAAATGAGAACACCGGATAATATATCACCATTTTCGGGCATGTGTTCTGTATGCTCTTCTAATTGTATAGGTTCTTGTGAAATAGGTTTATCTGCATTAAGAGGAAGGGAAGCAATTTATCCTTATCAAACGGATAAACATCAATTTGCATCAGAGAAAAATTATCCTATAGATTTTTCTCATTTGAATATAAATGGCCGAGTATTTGGTGCAGTAGGATGTGATGAAGATCCTTACGAAGCAACCTATCCTAAAGTAAATACTGAAAAAATAATTGGAAAACACAATCCTATAAAACTTAAATTACCTATAGTACTCCCTGCTATGGCTAAACTAAATTGGAAAGATTATTATGCAGGAGCAGCATTAGCAGGAGTCCTTGTCGTAATCGGAGAAGATGTAGTTTCAAAGGATAAAGAATTAAAATTAGAGAATAACAAAGTAGTTTATTCTCCACTTATTAAAGAAATGGTAAATTCTTTTAGATCTTATTATCGTGGTTATGGTGATATAGTTCTTCAAGGGAATTTTGATGATGATTATTTGGGCGTATTTGAATATGCAATAAAAGAACTTGGGGTAGAATCAATAGAAATAAAATTCGGACAAGCAGCTAAGGGTATACAAGGCATGGGTATGCTAAATACTTTAGAAGAAGCTTTAAAATTTAAAAAAATGGGTTATGTAATCTATCCAAATCCAGAAGACGAAAAAATTGCAAAGGCATATAAAGAGGGTAAAGGTCTTAAATTTGAAAAAATTGGTAAGCTGCCTATGTGGAATGAAGACGCATTAATAGATAAAGTAAAGCATTTTAGAGAAATGGGAGCTAAAAGAATATTTTTTAAAACTGGACCTTTTGACCCATTAGAGTTATTAAGAATTTTAAAAATTGCTTCAAAAGCAGAAATTGATTTGGTTACATTTGATGGAGCTGGAGGAGGAAGTGGAAATAGTCCGGTTAAAATGATGAATGAATGGGGAATACCAACGCTAGAAATGGAAAGTATTTTATATAATATGTTAAAAAAACTAGATGGTAAAGGCTACAATCTTCCTGAAATTGCCGTAGCAGGAGGAATATCAATGGAAGACCATGTTTTTAAGACTCTAGCACTAGGAGCTAATTATATTAAAATGGTTGGAATAGGTAGAGCTTCAATGGCGGCAGCTATGGTTGGAAAGCAAGTCGAAGATAGTTTAATTGAAAGGAAAGTACCAAAAGAACTTCAAAGGTTTGGCAGTACCAAAAATGAAATTTTTGAAGATATAAGGGACCTTAAACTTTATTATGAGAATGCAGAGGATATATCTGGTGGAGCAGTAGGACTATATTCATATTTAAATAGGATTAGAGTAGGACTTCAACAGCTTATGGCTTTAAATAGAAAATTTAATTTAGAAAGTATAGAAAGAAATGATATTGTGGCACTCACAGAGGAATCTAAAAGAATTACTGGACTCATGGATTACAGCCAACTAATGGAAAAAGCTATTGAGAACCTTTAGAATTATAAGTACACTATGGGTCTTGGAGTTTAAAAGATTTAAAAAGGTGAAATTAATGAAATTTATTTTGAACTTAAAAATAAATAAGAAATTCTTTTAAAAAAACAAATATAAGAAAGGTATATTTTTAATTTAAAGTGGTAAATATATAATAGTAGTTATATTTTAATTAAAATTTATAAGTAATAGGATTAAAATTAAGAGGTGAAGAAAATGAAGAAAATACTATTGCCACTAGAAAAGAGTAGTGAAGAATTAGAAGTCATAGATGAAGTTGTAAAAATAGCAAAGAATTTTGATAGTACTATAACAATTTTTCATGTCGATGACTCGAAGGTTATTATCAATGAACTTAACTACAGCCCAGAAGCTTATGAAGAAATATTAAAAAATAGAGAAGTAGATAATAAGAAAATTATTAAAGCATATGAAGACTTAGGATTGAAAATCCAGGTAAAAGAGACTGCAGGAGATCCTCCAGTGGAGATTATTGAAGAGGCTGAAAAGGGTGGATATGATTTAGTTATAATGAGAACTCATGGAATGAAAGCTACAAAACGATTTATGCTTGGCAGCGTAACGGATAAGGTAGTACATCATATTAATATTCCGATTCTAGTTGTAAGATGACTAATAAGTTAAAAATAAACCTATAGAGACTTGAGTGTAAATACTTAAGTTTCTATTTTAATTTTTGTATTTTTGGAATTACAATAAAACAAGATAATGTCATTTGAATTCGCATCTGAAATAGTGTATATTAAGTAGAAGTGGAGGTGATAATATTGAACTACATAGGTTCAAAACAATCTTTAATTGATTTTTTGACAGAATCAATTGAATCCGTTGTAGGAGAAAATGATTCGAAAAATAGGATATTTGCAGATTTATTTGCTGGTACTGGAGTTGTAGGTGCTACATTCAAGAAGAAAGGATATGAAGTAATTGCAAATGATATCCAGCATTATAGCTTCGCTATAAATAAACACTTTATAGAAAATAATAAAAAAATCGATACTGAACCCTTTAAATACTTAGACTCATTAAATGGTGTGGAAGGTTATATTTATAAAAACTACTGTGCCGGTTCAGGTTCTGGAAGAAATTATTTTACAGATGAAAACGGAAAAAAATGTGATGCAATTAGAATTGAAATAGAAAGATTGAAATCAAATAACAAAATAAATGATTATGAATATTATTTTTTGTTAGGAAGTTTAATTAATTCAATTGATAAATATGCTAATACAGCATCAGTATATGGTGCTTTTTTAAAACATATAAAAAGATCAGCTAAAAGAAAGTTTAAATTTGAATTTTTGCCAATTATAGAAGGTAGTACATCTGGAAATACATATAATGAGGATATAAATGAATTGATAAGAAAAATAGAAGGAGATGTTTTATACCTTGATCCCCCCTATAATGCCAGACAATATAGCTCTAACTACCACTTATTAGAAACAATTTCAAGATATGATGATCCTGAAATAAAAGGTAAAACTGGATTAAGAGTAGATAATAGCCAAAAAAGTGATTTTTGCTCTAAAAGAAAAGTGGAGAGAGCTTTTCAAAATCTTATAGAAAATGCAAAATTCAAGTATATATTTTTAAGCTATAACAATGAGGGATTGATGAGTTTAGATACCATAAAGGGTATCATGGAACAGTACGGCTCTTATGAATTATTTACAAAAGAAAACTATAAGCGCTTTAGAGCAGATAAGGAAGAAAATAGAAACCACAAATCTAATACAACAACAGAGTTTTTACATTGTTTAATTAAATAAAAGATTAAAAAAGTAGGAAAATAGAATGGCAAAATATAACGATATAGATATGAAAAAATGGAAAGAGTATGGAGATATTTTAACAGAAACCCTTTGGATCTTTGACAAAAGGGATAATTCTGGTATGCATAAAGGAAATTATCACGGGAATTTTGTCCCTCAAATACCTAACCAGTTATTTAGAAGATATACAAAAAAAGGTGACTGGATACTAGATCCTTTTGCAGGGGGAGGAACTTCACTTATAGAGGCTAAGAATTTGGAGCGGAATTCTATAGGAATAGAACTATCAAAAGAAACTATATCTTTAATAGATGAAAGTGTTTTTAATGAAGAAGACAATCCAGTTTGCAAAATAGTCAATGGTGATAGTAAAACTATAGATGTTGAAAAAATTATATCAAAAGAAAATATTAATAAAGTTCAATTCGTAATATTTCACCCACCTTACTGGGATATAATTAAATTTACAGATCATAAAGATGATTTGTCAAATACAGAAACTATAGATGAATTTCTTGATTCTTTCGAAAAAGTAATAGATAATACTTGTAAAGTTTTGGAAAAAAATAGATACTGCGCCTTAGTTATGGGTGACAAATATGCAAATAGTGAAATTGTTCCATTAGGATATCACTGTATGAACCTGTTTCTTAAGAAAGAATATAAATTAAAAGCAATATTAGTTAAAAATTTTGAAGAAACCAAAGGAAAAGTAAATCAAAAATCTCTGTGGAGATATAGAGCTTTGTCCAGTGATTTCTTTATTTTTAAACACGAATATATTTTCATATTTAAAAAGGTCAGGTAAAACCTAACCTTTTTAATTTTTATATAAGATTTTTTTTCTTGAGTTTTAAGATGTTATCCATATTAAATCTAAATTTAAAACAATCTCTATGTTGGTGAGCTTGAAACTCTCCAATTGAAGTTTTAAAGTATTTTACTGTACAACTCTCATTCCAAGAGTCAACAGTTTGAGTGAATGAAAAATTTTTCTTTTCCCATTTAGGGTTTTCTCCGAATTCTCCTAGAACAATATAAGATGGCTTAGAATTTATTGCTCCAATTTTATTAATAATATTAAAAAAATAAATTAGATAGTCACAATCAAATAGATTGTTCCAATACTCTGGAATTACTTGATGTATTTTATCTATTGATATTTTTTTGAAAAGTAATCTCCTATCTTCGTAACTAGAAGGTATTTTTTGATCAATAATATGAGAAAAATGTTGAAAATAGGTTTTGCTTGATGGCTGACCTATTTTTTGTGGAGCTACTTTTCCAAGAGATTTTTGGTTGGTTTTTACAGATAAGGTTAATCTATTTTTTAATAAAAAATCTATAGGGTTTTGTTCTTCGGCAATGTGTTGAATTGGTTCAGGAATAAGATACTCCGTAAAACCATTATTAACTACTAATTTAATCCTATCTACAACCTCTTGAGAACCTCTTGTTCTGTAATTATCTGAAATAGGTACACCAAAAATATCAGCTATTGCAATTTCAGCGGAAATACCTACTACTTCATTATTAAATTTTTTTGCCATTATATACCTCCTTAAATAATTAGTTAAAGTATACATTATTTTCTTTGAAATGTCATTTAATAGACAAAGTTTTCCAGTTTTATGAGATGTAGGATAAAAATTATATATGGTTAGAGATAAAGATATGAATATTATAATTATTAATAATTATAATAAACAACAAAAAAAGTTGTTAGAAATGTTAAGTATTTATTAACGAACTGTAAAATCTTAACGTCTTGAATTATAAGACTAAAAGAAGTATAATTAATAAAGAAACTTTTATGAATAGAAAATTGAAAGGGGTCATATAATGAAAAGAATTTTAGTAATAACAATGGCATTAATGTTAGTTGTAGGAAGTTTAGCAGGATGCGGCGGAGGAGAGCAAGCTGCAGATGATACATCAGAAATAGCTCTTATAACTGATAAAGGAAATATCGATGACAGATCATTTAACCAGGGAGCGTGGGAAGGTGTTGTAGAATATGCAGAAGCAAATGATATATCTCACACTTATATTAAGCCTGAAGAAGCATCTGATGCAGGATACCTAGCAGCTATTGACTTAGCAGTTCAAGGTGGAGCTGAAATAGTAGTTACGCCAGGTTTCTTATTTGAAGTTCCAATATATGAAGCTCAAACTAAATATCCAGATGTAAAGTTTATACTTTTAGATGGATCTCCTCATACAGCTGACTGGTCAACATTTGAAACCAAAGAAAATGTTGCAAGTATAATGTATGCTGAAGAAGAATCAGGATTTTTAGCTGGTTATGCAGCAGTTAAAGATGGAATGACAGATTTAGGATTTATGGGTGGTATGGCAGTACCGGCAGTACAGGCTTTCGGTTATGGATACTTACAAGGTGCAGAACATGCAGCTATGGAAATGGGACTTGAAGACGATGCAGTTGAAGTAACATATCACTACACAGGTAATTTTGAAGAAAATGATACGAATAAAGCAACAGCCAAAACAATGTATCAAGAAGGTGTTGAAGTTATATTTGCTTGTGGTGGATCTGTAGGTAAAAGCGTTATGTCAGCAGCAGCTGAAGACGAAACAAAAGTAATAGGGGTAGACGTAGACCAAAGATACGACAGTGAAACTGTTATAACCTCTGCTATGAAAGGTCTTTCAGAATCAGTTGTAAGTGTATTAGAATCTATTTACAATGATAACTTTGATCAATACGCAGGAAAGACTACTTACTTTGCTGCAGCTAATGATGGAGTAGGACTTCCTACAGAAGTTATAGGTGAAGAAGGCGGAGATGCATTTGACAGATTTGAAAACTTTACTAAAGAAGAATATGATGCAATATTTGGCGAGTTAGCAGACGGAAGTCTAGATGTAACAAGAACTATAGAAGTTGAGGCTGAAACTGGATATGCAACAGCTGAAGAGCTAACAGAGCAGTTAGACCTTCAAAAAGTATCAGTTACAACAAGATAGTTAACCTACCATATTGGCCTAGCCTTATGGATTGAAGTCAAGATGGGGGAAGGCGTGAGTTTTCTCCCATTTTTTTATTTTAAAAATATTAATTTTAATATATAATGGTAGTAATATTAAAAAAATAAAGATAAAAGAGGTAAATGTGGATAATTATATTATTGAAATGCTTAATATAACTAAAGAATTTCCAGGTATTAAAGCTAATGATGATGTTACTTTAAGATTAAAAACCGGGGAGATACATGCCCTTCTTGGAGAGAATGGCGCGGGAAAATCTACGTTGATGAGCGTTTTATTTGGTTTATATCAAGCAGAAAAAGGAAAAATTAAAAAGAATGGACAAGAAGTTAAAATAAATAATCCTAACGATGCTAATGATTTAGGTATAGGAATGGTACATCAGCATTTTAAACTTGTTGAAATATTTACAGTTCTTGAAAATATTATTCTTGGTGTTGAACCAAATAACATGGGATTTTTGCAGATTGATGAAGCTAGAAAAAAAGTAGTTGAATTAAGTGAAAAATATGGATTAAAAGTAAATCCAGATGCTTTAATCGAGGATATCTCCGTAGGTATGCAGCAGAGGGTTGAGATACTTAAAATGCTTTATAAAGATAATGACATACTTATTTTTGACGAACCTACAGCTGTTTTAACACCTCAGGAAATAAAAGAGCTACTTCAAATAATGAAGGATATGGCAGAAGAAGGTAAGTCAATATTATTCATAACGCATAAATTAAATGAAATTATGGAAGTTGCAGATAGGTGTACAGTGCTTAGAAAAGGAAAAGGTATAGGGACTGTAGATGTACCTCAATCGTCAAAAGAAGAACTATCTAAGATGATGGTTGGTAGAGATATAAACTTTAGTGTAGAAAAAGAAAAGAGTCAACCTAAGGACGTAGTGTTATCAATAGAGAATATGGTAGTGCCATCTAAGGTTCACCAAAATAATGCGGTAAGAAATATATCATTGAATGTTAGAGCGGGAGAAATAGTATGTCTTGCGGGAATAGATGGTAATGGTCAAACAGAATTCGTTCATGGGTTAACTGGATTAGAAAAGATTGATTCTGGAAGGATCACATTATGTGGGGAGGATATTACAAAAGCATCTATTAGAAATCGATCTGTAGTTGGAATGAGTCATATCCCTGAGGATAGACACAAATACGGATTAGTATTAGATTATACCTTAGAGCAGAATTTGGTATTACAGAGATATTGGGAGACTAAATTTCAAAAAAATGGATTTATAAAATTTGATGAAATAAGAAATTATGCAAATGAATTAATAGAAAAATTCGACGTAAGAAGTGGTAAGGGTCCCTTGACTTTGGCCCGAAGTATGTCGGGAGGAAACCAACAAAAAGCTATAATAGCTAGAGAAATAGATAAAAAGCACGAACTGTTGGTAGCTGTACAACCTACAAGGGGTTTAGATGTCGGAGCTATAGAATATATTCATGAGCAGCTTGTTGAAAGAAGAGATGCAGGTAAAGCCGTACTATTAATATCTCTTGAACTTGACGAAGTTATGAATGTAAGCGACAGGATACTAGTAATATATGAAGGTGAAATAGTCGGAGAACTGAATCCTAAAGAAACTACAGTACAGGAGCTAGGTCTTTATATGTCTGGAGCTAAAAGAGATACTGAAAAGGAGATAGACAATGGTTGAAAGAAAAGGTGGATTTAACTTAAAAGCTATAACTAAATCAAAAGGATTTTCTTCTTTTACGGCAGCTCTTATGGCAATTTTCTTAGGTTTAATATTTGGATTTATAATTATGCTTATTGCAAATCCTGGTAATGCTATTTCAGGTTTTAGGTATATTATGTTTGGTGGTCTTGGAAGAATAGGAGATGTATTTTACTTTGCTACTTCTCTAATAATGACAGGATTAGCTGTAGGATTTGCTTTTAGGATGGGACTTTTTAATATAGGAGCCTCAGGACAGTATACTATGGGACTTTATTTTGCAATTTATGTTGGATTTATGTGGAATCTTTCCGGACCATCCCACTGGATAGTATCAATTATTGCCGGTATGGTAGGAGGAATGATATTTGGTTTTATACCTGGTGTATTTAAAGCTTTATTAAATGTTAATGAAGTTATTACTTCTATTATGTTTAACTATATAGGGATGTATTTTGTAGATATGAAGATTCAAAATAATGCAGATATGTATAATTCAAGCATGACAAGAACTAGATATCTACCGGGTAGTTCTCAACTACCGTCTTTAGGTGTTGTTGGATCCAATGTAAGTGTAGGAATAATACTAGCTATCTTAATAGCAATTGTATTATATATCATATTAGAGAAAACTACTTTTGGATATGAATTAAAAGCTACAGGTTTTAATAAATTTGCTGCAGAATATGCAGGAATGAAAGGAAAGAGGAATATTATATTGACGATGGTTATATCAGGTGGTATGGCTGGTATTGGTGGAGCTTTCGCAATACTGACACCTTCTGCAATTGCCGGAAGCAGTATGACCTA
>JAWOEG010000065.1:0-8151 GCA_046482875.1 Eubacteriales bacterium
TTTTTCTAGTTATTATAGTTCTATTTACACTTTCTTTCATCAATTCTTTAGCAAAATTACTTAAAAAATACTTATTACCTAATGTATACGATAAATACAACTTAGATAGAGGAATAAGATATACTTTTGATTCTATCTTTCAGTATATAATTATGGTTATAGCTGTATTTATTAGTTTGAGTACTATGGGGATTAATTTAAGTAGTTTGGCTGTTTTTGCCAGCGTATTAGGGGTAGGGATTGGATTTGGTTTGCAAAATATAACCTCAAACTTCATATCAGGAATCATACTACTTTTTGAAAGACCTATAAAAGTAGGAGATAGAGTCTTGGTAGACGATATAATCGGTGATGTAATTGAAATTCAAATGAGAGCTACTGTTGTTAAAACTCTCAACAATGAACATATGATAATACCTAATTCCTTCTTTTTAGAAGAAAAGGTTGTGAATAGGTCATACGGAGATTCAAAGATAAGGGTTGACATTCCCGTAGGAGTAGCCTATTCTTCGGATGTATTTCAAGTTAGAAAGCTACTATTAGAAGTTGTTGAAAATCTTTCAAAAATAAATAAGGATATATTAGCTAATCCAAAGCCTCAGGTTAATTTTAATAATTTTGGAGATTCTTCTTTGGATTTTGAGATTTTTGTTTGGATAAAAGATCCATATAATTCAAGGGCTATAAAGAGTGACATTAGGTTTGAAATAATAAAAGTATTTAATGAAAATAATATAGAAATACCTTTCCCACAAAATGATATAAATATAAGAAGTATTGAGGAGGATTTTGTTTTAAATATTAGTAAAAAAGAATAAAAAAATTTTAATAACATGCCTTAAAACCCTTGACAAGAATGGGAAGGTATGTTATTTTATAATTGTAATTAGCACTCAACGACATAGAGTGCTAACAAAATATAAAATAAATAATTATAAAAACTTAAAGGAGGTATCGATATGTTTAATTTAACACCATACAACAAGAGAAATTTACAAAACAGAAGGAGCGAAGATGATTTTTACAGCATAATTGATAACTTTTTTAATCAAGATTTTTCTCCGATGAGAGACTTAGAAAGAGATACATTTAAAGTTGATATTAAAGATGAGGGAGATAAGTATATTGTTGAAGCGGAACTTCCAGGTATAAAAAAAGAGGAAGTCTTAGTAGATTACGATGATGGGAAGTTAACAATAGGTGTAGAAAGAAAAGAAGAAGTAAATGAAGAGAATGATAATTATATTCACAGAGAAAGAAGAATGGCTTCAATGCAAAGGTGCGCTTACTTAAATGATGTGGATATAGAAAAAATTGATGCTAAACTAGAAGATGGCTTGTTATCAGTTACAGCTCCTAAAATAGAAGGTAAAGAAAATAAGAAAAGAATAGATATTAAGTAAAAATAAATTTCAATCTCAGGCTAGTTGGCCTGAGATTTTTTTCGTTTATATCTTGAAGAAGTTTTTTATAAGTGGTAGAATTAATAAATAATAAAGAAATCTATATAAAGGTTAAAAACGGGGGAATTAAATGTGAATCAATATTATAATAATACACTAAAAATAAAAACTTTTGATAGATTTGAAATATCGGAAAAGGATAGGGTTTTAGATATTTCAAATCATGCATCACAGCTTATTAGTTTATTTAAATATTTATTGATTAATGAAAATAAATTTAAAAGCGTAGATTCAGTATTAGACGATTTGTATAGGGATAGGGAATATGAAAATCCCAAAAATGCTGTTCAGAATATGATTTACAGACTTAAAAAATATTTAAAAGAAAATGAAGTTTTTGATGAAAATACTATAAACTTTACATATTCAAATGAAAGCTATAAGCTTTCTTTAACGGATGTTTATGTAGACTTTAGAGATTTTGAAGATAAAATTAAAAAAGCAAAAGGGGAAAAAGATCTAGAAAGTAAAATAGCACGTTATGAAGAGGCTGTAGAAGTATACAAAGGGGAGTTTTTACCTGAGCTACTTTATGAAGATTGGATTATCCCTACTAGAAGTCATTTAAGTAGATCATATGTGGATGCAGTTAATAACCTTCTTAGCTACTATAAGAAAGAAAATATGTTGGAAAAAGGCATATTTTTAGGAGAAAAAGCTATAAAAATCGAACCTTTTGAAGAAGAAATTCATATTAATTATATAGATATTTTAATTTCAAAAGATAGAATAAGAGATGCAAAAAAACACTATGAATATATTACAACACTTCTTTACAATCAATTTGGTATAAGACCTAATGAAAATCTACAGAAGATATATAATAAAGTTAAAGAAAAAACTAAGCTAGAGACAGGGAGTAGTCAAAAAGTAAAATATCTTTGGGAAGAAAGTAAAGATAAAGGCGCCTTTTACTGCAGCTATAGCGAGTTTTACCCAATATATGTATTAGAAAAAAGAAGAAGCGAGAGGGATAGTCGAGAATTAAATCCAGTTCTGATAAAATTTACTGATTTAAAAAATCCTTTATCTAAAGACCAGAAGGATAGAATTATAAAAATTTTTGTAAATTCTCTTAGAAAAGGTGATGTTCTTTGTAAGTGGGAGAATAACGGAATCCTGGTACTTTTACCTGACTTAGAGTTTGAGAAAGTTAAATTTGTTGTGAATAGGGTAAGCAACAGAATAAAATCCTATAAAGAATTTAAAAATATAGATATAATTATAGATGAAAATATTATTTTAGAAAAGAAAAATTCCTTACCTTTGAGGTAAGGAATTTTTTTGTTATTTTGCGTTATCTTCAACCCATTCTTTAGCTTCTTTTACAGCATCATTTGATGGTTTATTGACTTTTGTTTTTTTATCTACATTTTCATCATCTGCCCAAGCTTCAGGCGGGTTAGAGCCTGTTATTTTTTTCTTTGGTTTACATTTATCTTTTGTCATTATAATCACTCCTAACAAGATTTTTTTAATCATTACGAAATCCTATATATAATTATTACCCGATTTTTAGTATATTAAACAGATATAAATTTAAATACCTATAAATACCTAATAATGGTTGAGATATTCCTTAAGTAATGATAAATTATATATATCTAATAACTAGAGAGGTGTAAGAATGAAATTAGAAGAAAAATCGATAAATGCTTTAAGATTTCTTGGAGTAGATATGATCAATAGAGCAAACAGCGGCCACCCTGGTATAGTCTTAGGAGCTGCGCCAATGCTGTATACTCTATATACAAAACATATGAATTTTGACCCAAAGGAAAAAAATTGGATGAATAGAGATAGGTTTGTTCTATCAGCTGGTCACGGATCTGCCTTAATATATTCAATGCTTCATCTTGCAGGATATGATTTGCCAATGAATGAACTCAAAAAATTTAGGCAGTGGGAATCAAAAACTGCAGGACATCCAGAGTATATGCATACGGATGGAATCGAAGCAACTACAGGTCCTTTAGGACAGGGGATCGGCATGGCGGTAGGAATGGCTATAGGAGAAAAATATACAGCAGCAAAATTCAACAAAGAAAACTTAGAAATAGTAAATCACCACACTTATTCTCTTTGTGGCGATGGTGACTTACAAGAAGGAGTAGCTCAAGAAGCAGCTAGTTTAGCAGGTCATCTAGGATTATCAAAGTTAATAGTTTTATTTGATTCTAATGATATACAGCTTGATGGACCAGTTGAAATGGCAAATTCAGAGAATACTAAAGAAAAATTTATAGCTATGAACTGGAATTATATTTTGGTTGAGGATGGAGAAGACCTAAAAAAGATAAATAATGCAATAAAAGAAGCAAAAAAACAAGATGATAAGCCAACATTAATTGAAGTAAAAACAAAAATAGGAAAAGGGTCACCGGTAGAAGGTAAAAGTGCTGCCCACGGAGCTCCTTTAGGAGATAAAAAAACTATAGACACTAGAAAAGCTTTGAATTGGAATTATGAACCTTTTGAAGTGCCTCAAGATGTATATGATAATATAGAAAAATATGTAAAAGAAAAGCGTAAAAACATACTTAAATGGAAAAAACAATTAGAAGAATATAAAGCCAAATATCCTGAAGATTATGAAATCCTTATGCAGATATCTGGAGAAAAAGAATTACAATTAGATTTTGATAAAGTATATAGTAAAATAGAATATGTGCCTGGAGAAAAAGAGGCTACGAGAGCTTCTTCAGGGAATATAATAAAAGAGCTCCAAAAATCATCTCCCTTATTGATTGGAGGAAGTGCTGATTTAACAGCTTCTACTAAAATTAAGGGGATAGATGGAAACTTTGAATACAATAATCCTAAAGGAAGAAATATAAATTTTGGAGTTAGAGAGCATGCTATGGCAGCAATAACGAACGGTATAGTTTTAAGCGGCCTTAAAGGATTTGCAGGAGGTTTCTTTATATTTAGCGATTATATGAAACCTGCAATGAGGTTGTCGGCTCTAATGGAAATACCTACAGCCTATGGATTTACTCACGACTCTATAGCAGTTGGAGAAGATGGACCTACTCATCAACCGGTAGAACAACTAGCAGGATTGAGAGCCATACCAAACTTTAATGTTCTGCGTCCTGCTGATGGAAAGGAAGTAAAAGGAGCTTGGAAAATAGCCCTTACTTCAAAGAAAACTCCTACGGCAGTTGTGTTTACAAGACAGGGAGTACCACAACTTGCAAAATCATCGGAAAAAGAAGTAGAAAAAGGAGCTTATGTAATATCTCCTGAAAAAGAAAAAATAGATGCTTTAATCATAGCTACAGGAAGTGAAGTTTCTTTAGCTTTAGAATCTCAAAAGGCATTGTTAGAAGAAGGAATTGATGTAAGAGTTGTTTCCATGCCTTCTATGGAATTATTTGATGCCCAAGAGGAGGGTTATAAGAAATCTGTTCTTCCTGAAGAAGTAGATAAGAGATTATCTATTGAAATGGCTTCAGCACTAGGCTGGGGTAAATACGTGGGACTTAAAGGGAAGACCATGTCAGTTGATAAATTTGGAGCAAGTGCCAAAGGAAGTCGCAACGTTGAAGAATACGGCTTTACAGTAGAAAACGTAGTAAAAACACTTAAATCAATGATGTAAATTATTAAAGCGCAGGAAACTGCGCTTTTTTTATTTTTTTACTGAATATCAGATTAGCAGTAAAATTCTTATTATTTCTAGGTTGATGAATGGTTATCACTTAATAATCCTATGTATCTTGAAGACATATAAAATATATAATCGATGAAAATAGGAGAAACAATAATTAAGATGTTATTAGAAGAAAGACTGACCTTTGCAAAAATAAAAGAATAAAAAATATATATCTGTGTATCAATACAATGAGTGTAAAAAAATAAGGAAGGTGTTTTTATGGGAAAAACTATAAACATAGTTTTATCAGGAGAAGCAGGAGAAGGACTTAAAACAATTGAAAAATTAATAACAGATGTGGTTTCCAAATACTACTATTACTTCGCTTCAAAAGAAGTAATGAGTAGAGTTAGAGGTGGAAACAATACTACAGAAATTAGAATATCAGAAGAAAAGGTGTATGCTTTTCAAAAAAATATAGATGTTTTATTTTTGCTAAATGATAATGCGCTATATAGATTAGAAGAAAGAATTAACGAAAAAACTGTGATTTTTGGTAGTGAAAAATATAAAAATAATGAAATTATAAATAAAAAAAAGAGCAAGCTAAATATAATAGATTTAAATAATTTAGCAAAAGAAGCAGGAAATAAACTTTTTAAAAATACTATTATTTTTGGATTTATGATGGGAATGATGGAATTAGAAGAAAAAGAAGGAAATGGAAAAATTAGTGAATTTTTTTCTGGAAAAAGTAAAGATATTGTAGATAAAAATATAGAAGCATTGGAAATAGGATACAATAAAGGAAGAAAGTTCAAGAATCTATTCAAATTAAAAAAAGGAAAAATAGAAAATCATAAAAATATAAGTGGGACAGAGGCCGTTGGAATTGGAGCCTTAGCAGGCGGATGTAATTTTGTAGGATCATATCCTATGTCACCAGCAACAGGTGTATTAACCTATTTAGCAAATAAAGGAAAAGAGTTCGATGTGCTGGTAGAACAGGCCGAAGATGAAATAGCAGCATTAAATATGGTAATTGGTTCTTGGTATGCTGGAGGGAGAGCATTGGCAACTACATCCGGAGGAGGATTTGCTCTTATGCAAGAAGCAGTAAGCCTTGTAGGAGTATCAGAAACTCCTTGTGTAGTTCATATAGCTCAAAGGCCTGGACCGGCAACAGGAATGCCGACGAGAATGGAGCAGGGGGACTTAAACCTTACAGTTTATGCGGGACACGGAGAATTTCCCAGGATAATAGTAGCACCTGGAAATTTAAAAGATGGTATCGAACTTACTCAAAAAGCCTTTTATTTAGCAGATAAATACCAGGTGCCAGCCTTTATACTTACGGATCAGTTTTATGTAGATTCCAATTCTCAAATGGAAAAATTTGAATTAGATGACAAATATTTAGAACAAAACATTGTAAAAACTGAAGAAGATTATAAAAGATATAAATTCACAGAAGAGGGAATTTCTCCGAGAGGTATACCTGGATATGGTAAAGGTGTAGTAAAAGCAGATAGTCACGAACATACAGAGGAAGGGCTAGTTACTGAAGATTTTAATTTGAGAAATAAAATGAATGAAAAAAGAATGAATAAAAAGATAAATATTTTAGAAGATTACATACAACCGGAATTAGTTGGAGATAAGAACTATAAAAACTTAGTAGTAGGTTGGGGTTCAACTTTTGGAGTATTATCTGAATTTGTAAATACAAATAAAGATTTAGACACATCATTTTTATATATTAAACAATTGTTTCCATTGGATGAAAGTTTAAAAGATTATTTTAGTAAAGCTGAAAAAGTGGTAGTAGTTGAAAATAATTATACAGGACAGCTAGCAGGGTTGCTTAAGTTAGAACTTGATATAAAGGTAGATCACAAAGTACTAAAGTATAGCGGAGAACCATTCAGTATTGAAGAATTAAACACTAAGTTAAAGGAGTTGTTGTAATGACTTTTGATATTAAAGATAAATCAAAAATTAGCTGGTGTCCAGGATGTGGAAATTTTCCAATAAGAAATGCATTAATTAAAGCATTAGAAGAAATGAATTTAGAGCAGAAAGATGTAGCCTTAGTATCTGGAATAGGACAGGCAGCAAAAATGCCTCACTATCTTAATACTAATTTTTTCAATGGACTTCACGGGAGAGCTATGGCAGTAGCTTTTGGGGTAAAATCTACAAATCCTCAATTAAAGGTAATAGTAGAAGGTGGAGATGGAGATATGTATGGAGAAGGTGGAAACCACTTTATTCATAATATTAGAAGGAACATAGACGTTGCTCACCTAGTACATAACAATATGGTTTATGGATTAACTAAAGGCCAAGCATCACCAACAAGTCAAATTGGTTTTGAAACACCTTTACAGGTTGATGGAGTTATATTAAAACCTGTTAATCCTATAGCTTTGGCCCTGTCAGCAGGTGCTACCTTTGTGGCAAGAGCCTTTTCCAGCGATATGGAACAAACTAAGGAAATTATCAAAAAAGCAATTGCACACAATGGATATGCGTTAGTTGATATTTTTCAACCCTGTGTTTCATTTAATAAAATAAATACACACAAATGGTATAAGGAAAACTCTTACTATTTAAATAAAGAATATGATAATTCTTCATTAAAAAATGCTTTTGGTAAAGCTTTAGAAAGGGACAGATATCCTTTAGGTATTATTTATCAAAAAGATGAGGGTAATTCTTATACAGATATAAGTAATGTTTACATAAATGATAAAGAACCTTTATATAGTAGGAAAAGAACCACAAAAAATGTAAATAAATTAATTAATAGTTAAACAAGTTAGAAAAGTTATGTTATAATGAATGTAACTTTTGATAAATTAATATATCTAGTGAAAGAGGTGAAATTATATGAAGAAATATGAATGCACTGTTTGCGGTTATATTTACGACCCAGCTGAAGGAGATCCTGATAATGGAGTAGATCCAGGAACTTCTTTCGAAGATTTACCAGATGATTGGGTATGCCCATTATGTGGAGTAGGAAAAGAAGATTTTGAAGCTGTATAAAGATATTAGGAGTTAGGGAAACCTAACTCCTTTTAGTTA
>JAWOEG010000075.1:0-7859 GCA_046482875.1 Eubacteriales bacterium
ATTCTTTTAGCAAAGGTATCTAATTTTTTCTCTATTTCTCCAGAAATAGATGCTCTTTCCATCTTGTCCATGTCTTTCCCTAGTTCATCGTAGTTGTCTATTTCTATAAGGCATATTACAGTCTTCTCATCGTTGTATAAATCTCTAAGAGTTTTGAATTTAGTATTATCCAGCCAATAGAGCATATACAGATTTTCTTCATCTTCTGCACCTTCTACTTCGTTGAAAAGTACATTGTATTCTTTATTGCCATAACTTACGTCTAGGGAATGATTTTTTTCTTGAAGATCTTTCAAAGAAAAATTCTTGAAATAGTCTACAACATTTTCTTTGTGGTCTACTTTTTCTCCTACTATATCTTTGAATTTGCTATTATACCAGAATATATCACCTTTTTTATTTATAATCAATAATGGTATAGGAAAGTTAAGTAAAGTTTTCCTAGACATATCATCTATGTTATTTGTAAATTCTATTAGGTATTTGTTAAGCTCTTTTTTTCGTTTCTCATATTTATCTACGGAATTACGCATAGCTAAAAGAAGTACTAAAAATGACACTAAGGCTACTATATAATTCCCTAATACTGCTATCACTATTATAAAAGCAATACTTAAATAGAAGAATATACTGTTTTCTTCTATTAAAAATCTCGGTCCCTTAAATTGTTTCATTCTATCACCTATTTGCTTTCTTTCAACTTTCTAAAATCGAATAGTACATCGGCTATTCCTGATATTATTACTACAAGAGAAAAAGCTGGATTGATTACTACGAATATTATTATTAAAACTCTTAAGAACCTATTTACATTATATTTGTCCATAAGGAATCTTACAAGGGCTAAACCTTGTATAAAGAAAACTATTTGAAATAAAAACAGTATATTGGCAGATAGAGTATCATAATCCACTATATTAAACTGACCTGCCAACATAGTTAGTCCAAATATTACAAGCATACCTAGTACTATGTTGTTTGGAAGCCTAAAATTTTTGAAGTCTCCCAGTGGTCTTATTTTTGCTTTTAGTCTTTTCCCTATTTTTTGAGCTACAAGATAGTTTATAACTACCATTGACAGGGATGTAGCTATAAGTATACCTGGCATTATCATTATAACTAGATTCATCATGTTTTCATACATTTCTTGACTTTGTTGAAGCTGATCTTGAAATAAATCAAATCTTGAAAACAGACCTTCTTGAATTTCAAAACTTTGCTGAAAAGCTTCTGTTACATATTCTATAAGATTTAGGCCTAAAAATAGCTGCATAATAAAAAGCAGTATAATAAAGGATACTAAATAGGCCAACCCACTAAAAGCTATAGTAACAGCCGGCTTTTTGTCTTTGTCTATGAAATAACTCATAGTTGAAGCCATTGGGGTATAAAGTACCAGATAATACAAACCCGCCTGTACTCCTAAAAGTATTGTAGCTACTACTCCTGCAGTTATAAGAGCCATAACAGCTGCTTTGTAGTCCTGTCTTTTTGCTAAAACTATTGCTGGAAGGGCATATATGTAGTCGATAAAAGGAAATATCAGTGTTCCTACTATAGCAAATATAAGTAGTATTCCTGCAATAAATGCTGATTCTGTAAGTCTTGATGTTTGGCTATTTCTACTCAATTTTTTCACCTTTCATTTATGTTAAAAACTTGTTTTTGTTTTATTCAATATAAGTATAATAATTTTACATTTAAACATGGTTAATGTCAAATGAATCGTTAAAGAGGATAGCCCTTGTTTAATTTTCTTTTCCCAATTAATCTTGTGTTAAGTCTATATAAACCTTATAATAAGTTTAAGTTTTAATTTTAATTTCCGATGTAAATAAATGGATACCAAATAAAAGTAAGGAGTTTTATCTTGAATAAGTTAGATTTGTATAAAATTATGCAGTTGCATCCAAATTCAGATTCGGATATGATTGCTCACGCATATAAAAAACTATGCAAAAAATACCATCCTGATTTAAATGAGAACACCCATGATTTTATGCAGAAAGTTAATTATGCTTATGAAATATTGGGAAATGAAAAATCAAGAGCTAGATATGATAAAAGTTACAACCATTATAGAAGCAGAAATCACTTGTATGAAGAAGAGCAGATAATAAAAGCTTCCCAGGCTCTTAATGATTATTTCAAATTTTTAATTACAAATAATCATAAAAAAGCCTACAAGCTCATAAGTAAATCTGATAAAGGTAAAATTTCCTACGAAAATTTCAAAGAATGGCAGAAAACTGTATCTAAATTTTATAAAATCAAGGATTATAATATCAATTTTTTAGATAATTATTATAATAAAAAAATCTATAATTACAAATATTCACAAGTAGCTGAATTTAAAGTAGATATATTGGAAAAAGATTTAGCCTCTAAAGAGGAGAACAGGGAAAATCTCAATAAGTTTTTAGTAAAAGAAGATAATAATTGGAGTATATATTTAGGTTATAGAAAGTTAAAAGAATATACCGAAAAACTAAAAGTCTTCAATAGTTTATCGACAAATAATTTTAATAAGGTTAGCAGTTATAAAAATGATAGGTTTTTGAAACTCCTTGAAAAAGAAAATTATAGAAAACAAAGATACGGCAGGGACTACTGTCTCTTAGTTTTTGAAATTACCAACTACCATGATTTAAAACTTGAAATTAATGATAATATACATAATTATATGGAGGCGGTATTTGATGAACTTCAAGACATATATAGACTCTTAGACGAGTATTCAAGGTATGAAAATGATAAGTTCTTCTTACTTTTACCTGAGACAAGTGAAGAAGAAGCCAAACCTGTAATAGATAAAACTCTTTCTTACTTTATTTCTCAAAGACCTTATCCTTTGAAACTAGATTATGTTAAAATCAATAATCATAATTTTTCTGCATCAAAAATTATAAACCTGGCTATTACTGAACTTCTTATAAAGAAAAGAAGCTAGAATTCATTAAAAATTAATTTGTTTTTAAACCTATATAATATATAATGTAGTTATAAGAATTTTTTATGAAAGGTGGAACTTATGAAAATTTTAAAATTTAAAAGAGTTTTTGTTTGGATAATCATTTTAGGTATGATTTTATCTTCTTTAAGCATAGCTTTTGCTGAAGAAGTTAACTTAGAAGAACCTGTTGAAAAGACAGAAAAAGAACTTTATGAAGAAGATCTAGAGTTTATGAAACTTTTAGTAGAATTTGTAAAAAGTAATTATCTTAAGGATGTCACATACGACGAAGTAGTAGATGGTATGTATAAGGGTATTTTCGACCAATTGGATAAACACAGTGTATACTACACACCTAAAGAATACCAAGGTTTTACTTCTGAAATGTCCGGAGAATTCACCGGTGTTGGAATACAAATAGTAAAAGAAGGAAACTACATAGTAGTAGTAACCCCTCTTAAAGGTTCTCCAGCTTCAGAAACAGGAATAAAAGCAAAAGATAAAATAGTAAGTGTAGATGGCAAGGACATAAGCGGATATACTACAGAAGAAGCAGCTGAACTTATTCGTGGAGAAGTTGGAACTTCGGTAAGATTAGGAATTATGAGAAATAGCGAAGAGTTGTTTTTTAATATCCAGAGAGATGTTGTTACTATAAGTTCTGTTTATTCAGAATTGATTACTGATGATATAGGCTATATTGAAGTGACACAGTTCAACGACAATACTTTAGAGTTATTTGGAAAAGAAATTGGAAAATTTGACGTAGATGGAGTACGTAAACTTGTAATTGATTTAAGAAATAATCCAGGCGGAAGTCTTCCAGAGGTTATAGGTATGCTTTCATTTTTTATACCTGAAGGTCCTGTAGCAACTGTAGAATATGGAAATGGTGAAGTATCAGAATATACAAGTTCTTTAACTGTAGATACTTTTGATTTAGCAGTACTAGTAAATGAAGGTTCAGCAAGCGCATCAGAAATATTTGCTGGAGCTGTTCAAGATAGAGATGCAGGAACTGTTATTGGAACTAAAACCTATGGAAAAGGAACTGTACAAAGCTTGTATCCACTAAGAAATGGAGCTGGTATAAAGCTTACAACTGCGGAATACTTTACAGCAAATGGTAATAAGGTTGAAGGTATAGGAATTACCCCTGATATAATAATAGAAGATACCTTTGAACAAAAAGATATAGATATTTCTCGTATTCCAGAATTAGATAAGTATAGAAAACCTAAACTAGGTATAATAGGTTTAGATGTTTTAGCAGCAGAAATGATTTTAGACCTTTTAGATTACGATGTAACAGGACCGGATGGACATTTTGACCATGCTTTAGAAAGAGAATTAAAAAAATATCAGGAAGATATGGGACTTTATCCTTATGGTATACTTGATTATACAACACAAGAATCTTTAACCCAAAGTTTAGAAGAATTTATGAAAATAGACGATAAAGACGAACAACTAGAAAAAGCAATAGAGGTTCTTAAATAGTTTTTATTCTCCCTATTATCCCTTTTAAAAAACCTGTAGCCCTGAAGGCTACAGGTTTTTATATGTTTTATTTATATAAAACTTTCTTCTTTTAAAATATTTTTAGATTTTTCTAGATTATCTTTAGAAACATTAATTATAGGACCGGTACAACCCATACCTGTTTCTGCATATATATCTTCTTCCCAAAGTCTTTTACATGCAACTTCTAGATCTAAGACATCTATACCTGGAATAGATTGGGTAACTATTTCCTTTTCAGGCATTTTAACTTCTTTTGTTTCTTTCTTTTGGGATTGTTGGAAACTTTTTAATATATCTTCAAGGCCGAATTTTTTTAGTTTAGCATATTCTTCCTTGATTTTTTCTGATAGGTTGTTTTGAGCTAATTTTCCTCCGTAGAGTATAGCATTTTTAACTACGGGAGTTCCTGATGCTCTTGATAAAATCAGGATGTTTTTGTCATAGCCAAATCCTATTCCTGGACCGTATCCACTTCCTACTGCTTCATAACTACCTCCGGTGCTAAAGGAAGATAATATTTTCATTAGGATATTTCCTGTTAGAGTATCAGTAACCATAACATCAGCTGATGCCATAAGCAGGTCGTTTCCTCTCATGATTACTCCCCCGTCGGACCTCCTTGATGAAGCGAAGTTAATATTGTATCCATTTTCTTTAAGCTGTTTTAAAGCTCTTTCTACAGTTCTTGCACTGTCTAGGTTTAAAATACCTACACTTGGATTTTCTATTCCCATAGTTTTAGCCGTAATTATTCCGTAAAGGGTATTTTTAAACATAGCTTCTGTTCTATCTACTGCTGCCGTTCCTGTTGTTGTTGCTATGAAGGTTTCTTTTCCAAAGGCTGGTGTTTGTACTTTTCCTACTGTGGAAACTCCTACAGGAAAGTTGTAGTGTCTTGTTACACATCCCTGTATTTTTCCTTCATCTAAAAGTTTTTCCATTATATTATGCATTTCTTCTTCACAGTCTGTTTCGTAACACTCAAAGCCTTCAAATTTATGCCCGATGATTACAACTTCTAAACTGTTCATTTCTTCCTGAGCCAGCTTAGCCCCTTTTAGTAGTACTTGGCTATCGTGTTCACTTCCTAGTGTTGTTAGTGCGATTTTGATCTTAGGTCCAAAGTCTTTGTTTTCTATGGACTGGGCTATTTCTAAAAAGGAGTTTCCTATTATTTCATTTATATTCTTTGACATAAAGCAACCTCCTATTGGTTTGTTAGTTCGTCGCCGATTTTTTTCATTACCTGTGCAATGATTTTATTTATTTCATCCTTGTTCATTGAATTTTCTTCTTCAATTCCTTGATTTCTTTCAATGATTACACTTACTCCGTCGAATAGGTTGGTCATTCTTCCTAAGAATAGGGAACCTTTACCTACTATCATGGCTCTGTTTAAGTCTCCTTCGGTAAGGTCTTTTTTAGCAAATCCTAGGTATGGAACTCCTGATGGTATGTGTCCCTGGGTTGGTGCCCATCCTACCATACCGTGTTTTCCTACAAATTCCATAAGTTCTTTTCTTTGAAGTTCTTTTCTCATTACTCCTATTGCGCCTATCATTTTGTAGTTTGATTCTGGCACATCTCCTGCTCCTGCAGGTTTTGTAATGTCTGGGTTTTGCATTTCTACTGAGTATTTGTCTACGTCATTAACTGTTAGGTTTCCCTTGTCTAATGGGTCAGCTATTAGTGCTTTTATTACTGCTTGGGGTGAGGATCCTGTTCCTACGTTGTGCTTTCCTACTAGGTCAGTTCTTACTACAGGATTAATCCCGTCATTTTTACTTATTAAAAATGCAAATCCTCCGATTACGTCTTCTATTACAGGCATGTCTTTTTTAACGTGGTCTTTTCCGTTCATTCCAAGTTTTGCCGTTGATCCTCCTGCTACTACTACTACGTTGTCGTAGGTTCCTGCCTGTACTAAACTGGCTGCATTTATTAGTGCATGTACCGGTGCTGCGCAAAATCCTCTTAGATCTGATCCTGTAGCATTTATCGCACCGCAGCTTTCTGCTATGGATTTAGCAAAGTTTCCTCCACCTCTTTGGTTCATATCTCCGCAGGCTTCTTCTGAACATTCTATTACGTAGTCTATGTCTTCTACCTTGATGTTGTTTTTTTCTACTAGATTTTTCAAAGAAAGTATTCCTGAGGCTTTTGATACCAAATTTTCAAACATTATGTGGCTTGTCAGGTTAGCATCTACATCATGAGCTCTTTTTACACACCCAACTACTTTTCCTTCGTAATACAGTGGTTCTGCATGTTCTTCTATTAGTTTTTCTATTTTTTCTTTTGGTGTTCCTTCTTTTAGTAGACCTATTTCTTTTTCAGAAATTAGAGGGTGTTCTTTTAGCTTGTTTTTAATTTCTTTTGTGAATTCTTCTTCTAGTTGAACTAGGTCAAATACATCTGAGATTTTCATTAGTGCAATAAATTCATCTTGAGGCATTATTTCTCCGAATTTACCGAATCTTGATGATTTTTTGGTTTCATTTGCATACCAAGGAAATTTCTTTTCTTTTAGCTCTTTCGGTGTCATGTTTCCTATGTATGTTTGATTTGGCTCATAGTTAACTACTTCTTCAAAGTTTCTTAAGTGTTTTGGAAGCTTTTTTAAGTATTCGCTTTCTGGGTTTTTTTCTTTTTCCATTGTTTGTGTTGTTCCGTTGTTTATTACCATATCCGGTGCATGAACTAGGATATAGCTGCTGGCTTTTACTACTGAGTAATTCATTTTATACCTCCATATGATAAAAAGGTAGATGAACATCTACCTTTTTATGCTTTCATCTTTATTATTGTTTTTTAGTTTTCGGTCCTACTAGACCTTTTTCAATGGTTTGGATTTTTTTGGATTTTTTAATTTGGATTTATTTGGATTTTTATTTGGTTTTGTATCTTTTCTTTGGTTTTAGTATTTACAGAATTGGTCCCTCATAGATTTCATTTCTTCTTCTATTTCTTCTACGTTTAGTACCATTTCCATCATTCCTACCTGTTCTTCGTATACTTCTTGATTAAATTCTTTTTTTAGTTCTTCTTCTACTACGTGGTAGGTTTTTAGTCCTAGTTCTACTCCTGTTAGAGGTCCTGCAAATGTAGGGTCTCCTGCTGATACTGTTTCTGCTGCCAGTCCTGATGTTTCTGCTTCTGCTGCTCCAAATATTACTACTATGTTTTCTCCACCAAATTCTTCTTCTAAATCCTTAACTCTTTTTTGATTTTCCAAATCCATTGCTCCTGCTGCAGTTCAGACAAAACATTCTGTCGATGAAAATACTATTTCTGTTCCTTTTACTGTGTTTACCTTCAAGATATTGCATTGGAATAAACAATCCATGAGTGTTCAAACAGAACCCAATTCATAAGAAAAAAC
>JAWOEG010000011.1:0-7151 GCA_046482875.1 Eubacteriales bacterium
TTTGTTTTAATGTGTTTTATTATACAGAAAACAACATATATATGCAAGAAAAACTTTTGATTTTCTTTAAATAATTTTCAGTAAATACTTGTGTTAATTGAAATGACTGGTGTATAAGAATTAAAAAAATGTAAAAAAAAGACTTCTACATTTAATTAAAAACAAACTTTTTGTAATTTTTAAGCAAAAAACTATTTAAAAATCAATCTTTATCAGGGTATGTATAATTAAAAAGAAGAAGTATTATTATATAATAGCGTATAATTATACAAATCTTATCAATATTCGTTTGACAGCCAAGTATAGATGTGCTATATTTTAATTGAAAATAAAATATTGCTAGGGGAGCTGTAAGCTGAGAATTAAACCCTTATACCTGAACCGGGTAATACCGGCGGAGGGAAGCGCTATCTATTATATATAGATATTTTACAGCATCCTCCTGAAGTGAAAGGAGGTTTTTTTGATGGATTTACAAGTTTTTTTAGAATCAGTTACTGGGCAAATAAGTGTAGTGGTTATTATTGCAGTATTGTTTATCATTATTGCTAAAAGTGATAAAGGTGGATTTAATACAAAGGCATTAGCTACATCGGCTGTGCTTATAGCAATAGCTTTTGCACTAAACCAGATTACCCTTTTTAGGATGCCTCAGGGAGGTTCTATTACTCCATTAAGCATGCTTGTAGTTGTGTTAGTTGGATATTTCTTTGGTCCAAGACAGGGAATAATGGCTGGTATGGCTTTTGGATTGCTGGATTTATTGATAGCACCATATGCTATGACACCTATTCAAATTCTACTGGATTATCCCTTTGCCTTTGGAGCATTAGGATTGGCAGGATTATTTAGAAATAGAAAGAAAGGTTTAACTATAGGTTATATTGTAGGAGTATTTGGTAGATTCGTATGTGTATTTATCTCGGGAGTAGTATTTTGGGGTATATATGCACCTGAAGGATCCAACGTATTTGTATATTCAGCTGTTTACAACGGGACCTATTTATTAGTAGAAGGAATAATTACTATAGTAGTACTTCAAATACCGTCTGTGAAAAATCTGTTCGACAGATTAAGAAAGCAGATAGCTGAAAATTAAACTATGGGAGCTGAAAAGCTCCTTTTTTATTGGAAAAGTATAATTAAATTCAATTAGTTTATAAAATATATTTAATTAATAAATTTTAAGATTTAAAATTCTTTTAACGGGTATAAGTATAACAATTGGCCAATGGAAAAAATTGCAAACCTTTTCTTGACTATTCAACTTGTACTGGTATAATTAAAATATAGTTACTAAAACGTTTAAGTCAAGTAGGCGGTGTTGTTTTGAAAATTACAATGAAAGATATTGCGAAGCTGGCTGGGGTATCTACGGCAACGGTTTCAAAAATAGTAAATAATAAAATTGATGATGTTAGCGACACTACGGTTGAAAAAGTAAGAAAGATAATAAAAGAGAAAAATTATACTCCGAATTATCTAGCTAGAAGCATGGTTACTAAAAAAACTAAGACTTTAGGCCTTATTATACCGGATATAAGAAACCCATTTTTTACTGACATTGCAAAAGGTGCTGAAGATAGAGCAAATGAGCTGGGATACAGCATATTTTTCTGTAACTCCGATGATGATTTAAAAAAAGAGATAACTTATATTAATAGTCTTATTGAAAAACAGGTTGATGGAATTATGCTGGCAGGAGCTGCTAAAAGAAATGAAGATAGAGAAAACAAGATTAATATAAATATACCCATAGTATCAGTAGATAGAAATGCATATTATAAAGGAATAATGGGTAGCATTGAAATAGATAATTACACAGGGGCTTATACAGCTGTAAATCATCTAATATCAAAAGGATACGAAAGAATTGTATTCGTTTCTGGACCACTGGAAACAAAACCATCTATGGAAAGGTTAAGAGGATATAAAAAAGCTTTAGAGGATTCAGGCAAAAAAATATACAATGAAAATATTATTGTAGGTACTTATGAACGGAATTTTGGAGAGAAAATTATAGAAACCCTAGATTACTCACTAAATAATGTTGGTTTTTTCTGCGGTAACGATTTAATAGCTATAGGACTTATTAAAAGCTTAAAAGAAAAAAATTATAAAGTACCTGAGGAAATAGGAGTAGTTGGCTTTGATGATATATATATATCTTTACTTATATCACCCTCTCTTACTTCTGTAAGACAACCCAGTTACAAAATGGGGTATGAATCTATTGAACTTTTAATAAAAATATTAGGAAATAATAGTGAAAAGAAAAATAAAAAAATGCTAAAAACAAGGTTAATAAAAAGAGAATCAACTAACAGAATTAACCTTGATTAAATAAAAAGAAAAATAAGGAGTGATTCAATATGACGACACCACACAATAGTGCAAAAAAAGGAGATATAGCGGAAACGATTTTACTTCCTGGAGATCCTTTGAGAGCAAAATTCATAGCTGAAAATTTTCTTGAAGATGTTACACAATTTAACAGCATAAGAAATATGTTTGGTTTTACTGGAACATATAAAGGTAAAAAGGTATCTGTAATGGGTACAGGAATGGGAGTTCCATCAATAGGTATTTATTCTTATGAATTAATACATTTTTATGGAGTTAAGAACCTTATAAGAGTAGGATCCTGTGGAGCTTTTGATGAAAATTTAAAACTTTATGATGTAATAATAGCTCAAGGGGCATGTACTGATTCAAACTATGCAGATCAGTACGATCTACCTGGAACATACTCAGCTATAGCCTCTTACGACTTACTATCTAAAGCCGTTAAATCAGCAGAAGATAAGGGTGTAGATGTACATGTAGGAAATATTTTAACATCAGATGTTTTTTACTCTCAGAAAGAAGACAGCTGGAAACAGTGGGCTAAAATGGGTGTATTAGCAGCAGAAATGGAAACCTATGCTCTATACTGCAATGCAGCTAATGCAGGAGTTAATGCTCTTACAATACTTACTGTATCAGACTCTATCGCTAAGGGAGAAGAAACGACACCAGAAGAAAGACAGAAAAGCTTTACAAAGATGATGGAAATTGCATTGGAGCTTGCATAAATGAAAGCCTGGGAAATAGCAAGAGATTTGTATGAGAATGCTCTCCCGGTTGTTTTGGAAGAAGAAGATCAAACATGGGCCGTACTAAAAGAAGTATCCAATTTTTACGACAAGCTGCTAAGTATCGACTGGGAAAGTAACGTACCCGGCTCGGGAGCTCCAGAAAAGATAATGGTTGCAGCAGTCCAAGCTCTTGAAAATAGAGGATATAAAGTAAAAGAAAGTGAAAGATTACTCAAAGAAGGAATGGAAGCTCACAAGGAAGAAGACTACGTAAAGCTTCATAAAATAACTGCAGAGTTAAAACATAATTTCCTTAATGCTGAAAAAAACGAAGAATCACCATATTGGAAGTATAAAAACTATAAGTCTTTCCAAGAATATAAAAAGGAAGTAAATTTTCCTGAAAAAATAGATGTAGATGTTTATGATGAAAAATTCAGGGAAAAGATAAGAGCAGCATGGCTATCACAGTTGATTGGGGCAGCCATGGGTACTCAGGTAGAAGGATACACCTCAGAGAACCTATTTAAAGCCTTTGGGGAAGTTAGAGACTACATTAGAGAACCAAATACTTACAACGATGACATAACTTTTGAACTTGCCCTACTTGAAGCCTTTGAAAAATACGGGTATAATATAAAGTCAAGGGATATTGCTTTAGAATGGGTAGGATATGTACCCAGCGGATGGTCTGCAGAAGAAGTAGCCTTAAGAAATATCAAATCCGGAATTATGCCACCGGAAAGCGGTAGCTACACCAATCCTTTTAATGAATGGATTGGTGCTCAAATGAGAGGAGCTATCTGCGGTATGCTTGCTCCAGGTGACCCTAAGCTAGCTGCAGAACTAGCATGGAAAGATGGAGAAGTGTCCCACATAAGCAACGGCATATTAGGAGAGGTGTTAAATGCTGTTATGACGTCACTGGCTTTTGTAGAAGAAGACGAAAAGAAGATTGTCGAAACAGCAGTTAATATAATTCCAAAGGATAGCGAATACTATTCAGTAGTAAAATTTGCACTGGACAAATGCAAAGAATCAGATTCCTGGCAGGAAGCTTTAGAAGCATGTGAAGAAAGGTATAAAAAGTATAACTGGATTCACGCCTATCCAAATGCTTGTGCAGAAATTATAGCACTTTGGTTTGGAGAAGGAGACTATGAAGAAACCTTATACATCATAACAATGTCGGGAATTGATGTAGATTGCAATGCAGCGCAAATAATGCCTATCATTGGAATACAAAAGGGAATAGAAACAATCCCAGAGAGACTTATTCATCCGGCTTTCGATAAATTGATAACTTATATGAGGGATTACGACGAACTTACACTGGATGAATTAATCGAAAAGACAGTAAGAAGTATAAAAAAAGCAAAAGAAAAATAGGAGGAAGAAAATGAAAAAACTATTAACAATTTTATTAGTATTAGCATTGGTATTTTCTTTAGCTGCATGCGGTAATGGTGCAGATGAACCAGAAGAGCCTACAAACGGTGAAGAACCTGGAGAAGAAGAACCAGGAGAAGAGGAAGAACCTTTAAAGGTAGCATTACTTTTAAATGGAACTTTAGGAGATTTATCATTCTTTGATTCCGCACATGACGGACTTCAAAGAGCGAAAGAACAATTTGGTGATGATATAGTTGTTGAAACTGTTGAAATGACAACAGATTCATCAAAATGGATGCCTACACTTTACGATTATTCCGACGATGGAACCTGGGATATCATCATAGTAGGAACCTGGGAACTAGTTGAGCCTTTAGCTGAAGTAGCTCCACAGTATCCTGATCAAAAATACTTCTTGTTTGATCAATCAATGGATTACTCAACAGGAGAATTTGACAATGTATATTCAATTACCTATAAACAAAATGAGGTTTCATTCTTAACAGGAGCATTAGCTTCTATAATGACTACTTCAGATCAATTTGAAATGGTTGACCCTTCAGAAGAAGCTATAGGATTTCTTGGTGGAACAGATAGTCCTGTAATCAATGACTTTCTAGTAGGATATATAGAAGGTGCTAAATACATTAATGATGACATTAGAGTTGAAATTTCATATGTAGGTAACTTCAGCGATACTCCTAAGGGTAAGGACTTGGCATTAGCTCAGTACCAAAACCAGGGAGTAGATGTAGGATTTAACGTTGCAGGATTAGCAGGTTTAGGACAGATAGATGCAGCTGTAGAAACTGATAACTACGCTATAGGGGTTGACTCAGACCAGGCATTGATAATGGGTGAACCACAAGCGAACCATATTCCAACTTCAGCTCTTAAAAATGTTGGTAATTCTCTAGTTAGAGGAATAGAAATGCATATGAACGATGAAGTTCCATACGGTGAAGCTGACAGTTTAGGACTTGAAGATGGTGGAGTAGGACTTGCGAAGAATGAATATTACGAACAAATAGTACCTGAAGACGTAAGAACACAGATTAACGATCTAGAAGAAATGATAGCAAATGGTGAAATCGAAGTTGATACTGCATTTGGTAAAACAAATGAAGAGATACAGGCTATAAAAGATTCAGTTGAGTAAACAAATATTATTACTTAGGTGGAATAGCTAATAGCTATCCACCTTTGTATTTTAAACGGTGGTGAAAAATATATGAGCGAAATGATTTTAGAAATGAAAAATATACTAAAAATATATCCTAATGGAATTGTAGCCAACGAACATGTAAATTTCTCCGTAAAAAAAGGTGAAATTCATGCCCTATTAGGAGAAAATGGAGCAGGTAAAAGTACCCTCATGAAGGTACTTTTTGGTATTGAACAGCAGGAAGAAGGAGAAATATATCATAAAGGAGAAAAGATAAGTATAAATTCTCCCCATGAAGCAATAGAAAAAAATATAGGTATGGTGCATCAGCACTTTATGCTGGTACCATCTTTGACTGTAGCAGAAAATATTATCTTGGGGATAGAGCCTAAGAAGAATAAAATATTTACAGATATGGAGGAAGCTATCAGAATATCTGAAGATATAGCTAAGCAGTATAATTTTAATATAGATGTAACGAAAAAAATACAAGACATTTCTGTAGGAACAAAACAGCAGGTTGAAATATTAAAAGCTTTGTATAGAGGAGCAGATATATTAATACTAGATGAACCTACAGCTGTTTTAACTCCACAGGAGACTAAGGAACTTTTTGATCAACTTAGAAAATTAAAGGATAAAGGTCATACTATAATATTTATATCTCATAAGCTGGATGAAATTAAGGCTGTATGCGATAGACTTACCATAATGAGAAGTGGTAAAAGCATAGGCACATATGAAACTAAGGAAACTTCTACTGAAGAAATGTCAAAGCTTATGGTAGGAAGAGACGTATTTTTAACCTTTGATAAAGAAAAATCAGAACCTAAAGAAACAGTTCTCAAGGTAAGGAATTTATGCCATATGAATCCGGCTGGTAAAAAAACTTTAAACAATATAACTTTCGATTTAAAAAAAGGTGAAATATTAGGAATAGCCGGAGTTGAAGGAAATGGACAAGGTCAACTTTTCTCAATTCTTACTGGACTTATAAGTCATTATTCCGGAAGTGTCAAAATATTGGGCAAGGAAGCAAAGGAACTGACTATAAAAGAAATTAGAGATTCTGGAGTATCCTATATACCTGAAGATAGAATGATATACGGCTGTGCAGAAGATATGGATATACTTCATAATTTGATTTCCGATAAATTTGATAAAGAAAAATTTTCAAGTAAATACATGCTGAAATCAGATAAGATAGAGGACTTTTCATCAAAATTAATAGAAGAATATAGTATAAAAGCAGATTCTTATAAGCAAAATATCAGCATGCTCTCCGGAGGAAACATACAAAAAGTAGTAGTTGCTAGAGAGTTTTCTGCTGAACCGACCCTTATATTAGCCAACCAACCTACAAGAGGTATAGATGTAGGAGCAGCAGAATATAGGAATCGAAATACTCGATGACCTGGCGCCAGAGGTTGTAAATGGAGCGATGGCATTCATCTATGACGACGACGTCGAAGTATTCCGGCGGCAGCTTGGCGTTGTAGACGACCGGCAGGGGCTCC
>JAWOEG010000078.1:0-4994 GCA_046482875.1 Eubacteriales bacterium
TTAAGGTTTATATAGTGTTTTTTGTTCTCTATTTCTTTAAAATTACCAGTAATTTTAATATTTTCTTCAACTGCAATTTCTAAAATTTGATCTTCAGATACTATTTCTCCATCTATCTCCCAGCTGAAAAAGTCATATTCTTCCTTTGAAATAGCGGCAAGTTTAACTTTTTCACCTTGTTCATATGTTCCTACACCTACTACTTCTCCTGAATCTTCTGGTGCTATATCTATTTTTACTTCGTATTCTTGTGGACTACAGCCAGTAGTTATGGTGATAATTATTATTACTAAAATTATTACTATTTTCTTCAATTTTGTACCTCCATAAAGCAATTATGTATTTACTTTATCATTTATTGTAACAAAACAAAAGGCACAGAATTCAATTTATAAAAAGTTTTATACATTAATTTTAAAGTGGACTATCTTACATCAAACTACATCAAAATTAGACGATAGGTTAATATCAATTTTATTACATTTTGACACTTATTTTTATCAGGAGTATACTTTAATTAGAAAACTAATAAAAATAAAGGTAGATGATTTAAATGATGAAGATTGGATTACTGGTTAATCCTATTGCAGGTATGGGAGGTAATGTAGGTCTCAAGGGAACAGACGGAGAAATGTATGAAAAAGCTTTAGACCTTGGAGCTGAACCTATCACCCCTGTGAGAATAAGGGAAGTACTTAATTTAATAACCCGTCAAAATGTAAAATTTTTAGTCCCTCCAAACAAAATGGGAGAAGATTATATTAAAGATTTTAGTTTTGATTACAAGGTTATAGGCAAAATAAACACAAAAACAACTGATGAGGATACAAAAAATTTAGCAAGAAAAATATTAGATGAAGGTGCAGATGTTTTAATTTTTGTTGGTGGTGATGGCACAGCTAGAAATGTTTTAGATGCTGTTGGAACTAAAATTCCATTAGTGGGTGTTCCTTCTGGTGTCAAAATGTTTAGCTCAGTATTTACCTTTTCTCCTAGAGCTGCAGCAGAAATGATAAACAATATGGGAGATGACTTTATTGAAAAAGAAGTCCTTGATATAGATGAAGATGCTTTTAGAGAAAATAGATTGGAAGCTAAATACTATGGAACTGTAATAGTCCCTAATTTAAATCACCTATTACAAGGGAAAAAATCTCCTTCAAGTACCAAGAATTCTATAAAAGAAGAAAAGAAAAGAGTAGCACAATATGTTTTAGATAATATGAATGATGATTACGTATATATTTTGGGTCCAGGAACAACCGTAAGAGAAATAACGGATATGTTAAATGTTGACAAAACTCTTTTAGGTATAGATGCAATTTTTAAGGGATCCTTAATAGGAAAGGATATAAATGAAAAAGATATGGTCCAAATCATCAATGAGTATAAAAAAGTTAAAATAGTCATTACTCCTATAGGTGGAAATGGATTTATATTTGGAAGAGGAAGTAAACAAATTTCTTCAAAGATATTAAAAAGTGTAGGTAAAGAAAATACTATTATAGTCAGTACCATCGATAAAGTAGGTAGTCTAAATTATCTTCGTATCGATTCTGGTGATTATGAAGTAGACAAGTCTTACGGAGGCCTGATTGGTGTTATAATAGGTTACAATGATATGATTCTACTGGAGGTGAAGTTTTGATAGATTTACGTTCTAATGAAAATCCATATAAACCTTTAGATAAAGTCACCAATAGGGTTTGTAAAGATATGGATAATATGAATAAATACTTAAGTGCAAAAGAACTTGATATGTTAAAAGAAGAAGCTTCCAAATACTGTGGAGCAGAGAAAAAAAGAATAGTCTTTGGACCAGGTACTGATTTTTTAATTGAAAGAATCTTGATTAAAAACTATAAAAGCAAGAATTTATATGTACTAAATCCGTGTTTTTACAGCAGTATTACTACTGGTTTAGATTTGAATATTGGCTTGAGAAGAATCCAAATCCTCCCTCCAAATTTCAATATATTATGGGATGATTTAAATATTGAAAATGATATTGTCTTAATAGATTATCCAAATAATCCAACGGGAAAATATTTAGTAGAGCCCAGCCAAATTCAGAAATTATTAGAAAAAGATAACATTGTAATATTAGATGAAGCTGGTTACGAATTTGGTAAAAAAACCATGATAAATCTCGTAGATAAATACAAAAATCTAATGGTCATCAGAAGTTTAGATAAATCTTTTGGTTTGGCAGGTCTTAGAGTTGGTTATTGTATTTGTGGTGATGAGTTACTAAAAGCTTTTGGTAATAGTATCAGTATTAATCGAGCTTCATGGAGTGCTTCTTTAGAAGCTTTAAAACATAGGGAATATTCAGATGAATGCCTTTCAAAATTGAAGGAAGAAAGAAAATATGTTGCGGATAAATTGAAGGAATTAGATTTTAAGGTATATGAAAGCAAGGCAAATTATATTTTAATAGAATCAGATATTCCACAACTTGCCTTAGAGTTAAAAGATAGAGAAATATTAATTGAAGATCTTTCATATTCTTGGTTAAGAAATCATTACAGAATATCTATTGGAAAAAGAGAAGATAATAAAATTCTTATAGATGAGTTGTATAAGATAATAGAGACAGTATAAATATGTTGGAATAGCTAAAGCACTAGGTACCAAAGTTGGAGATTATATATTTGAGTTAAAAAAATAGTTTTAGGTGTTGATTATATGAAAATCAAAATAATTGGAACTGAATCATTAGGTGTAAGAGGACTATGCTGTACCCTTGAATTTAATAACAGAAAACTAATAATTGATCCGGGAGTTTCTTTAGGTTACATTAGGAGTGGTTTGAAACCTCATCCTCTTCAAATTGCTGTTGGAGACATTATAAGAAAAAAAATCATAAAAGAAATTAAAACTTCAACGGGAATTATTTTTAGCCATTTTCATGGAGACCATATCCCTTTAATGAATGCTAATCCTTATCAACTATCAATAAAGGAAATAGGCAGTATAGGAAAAGACTGCAGCATCTGGGCCAAAAAAGAAGATGGTTCAAATGGTCGAATGAAAGGCAGGGAAGAATCCTTAATTTTTGGACTTAATCACGACATAGACATTGCCGAAGGTAGAATAGATAAAAATTTGTTTTTTTCCAAAGAAGTTCCCCATGGTATGAAAGAAACTCATTTAGGTACAGTAGTGATGACATGTATAGAAGCTGAAGGTATAAGGTTTTTACATGCTTCAGATATTCAATTTCTAGATAATGAGACGGTCAAAGAAATATTGAAAATAAAACCTGATATTGTCCTTGCCAGCGGTCCTCCCATTTATCTTGAAGATTTTATGAAAGATAAAAGAGACATAGCCTGGAACAATTTAATTCAAACATCTAGAAATGTTGGAACCTTAATTTTAGACCATCATATATTACGGTGTAAAGAAGGATTTGAATGGTTGGAAAAATTAAAAGCAGAATCTAATAATAAGGTAGTATGCAGTGCTGATTATATGGGAATAAACAGACATCCTCTAGAAGCCATAAGAGAAAAACTTTTCAGGGATATACCAGTTGAAAAGGACTGGCACGATTGCTATGAAGAGGAAAAATTTAGTCTTACAGATTTTTTAAATGAAGGCAGGAAAAAATACCCTTGGTTTCAATACTAACACAGGGTGTAACACATGTCCCCCTGTGTTAGAGCAGCTCCTTTTTTCCTGCAACATTCAGCTTTTTATATATGTTTCTGAGGTGGGTTTTTAGGGTATTGTCACTAATGAAAAGTTCTTCTGCTATTTCTTGATTTTTCTTGCCTTTTATTAGAAGCTTATATATTTGAAGTTCTCTATCTGTAAGAGAGTTTATCCTAGATTCAAGTTTATTTTTTTCTTTAATTTTTACAACGTCTCTGTCTATTGTTTGAATGAGTTTAGGTATAACCAGCATTGTCAGGAATACTGTAGTATAAGATACAGCTATAGTGTATATACCTCCTTCAGCATAGTTTGAAAAAACTATTCCTAAAACTCTTCCAATAAATACAGAAGTGAGTAAAGCTATAAGTCCATAAGATGTAATTTTATATGGTCTGCCGTAAAGGTGTCCGACGTGACCGACTATAGTCCAAGCAAAAAGATCTCCTATTCCCAATCCAGATTGTAGTATAGTCTCATTAACATAAAATCCTACTTCATTAACTCCTAAAACCATAAAAACAACATTTGCCATACCAATTAAGAACAAAGCAATATAAAAGCTATAAATATGAGATATTTTATCAGAAAAAACTACCATCACTAAAATACCCATAATATAGGGTATTTTTTTATAGAATAAAAGATTAAAGTCTATATTCCTAAAAAAAGGTTCTATTAGTTTTTGGCTTAACCCATCATTTATATTTATTAAAAATAATATCCCACATACTAATATCATAAGTTTTTTAATATCTTTACCTGTATCATATGCATAGTCGTAAGATTTTTGAAAACCTAAAAAACTTGAAGAAATCAAAGATATCACTAAAACAGCTATTAAAGTATTTAGAGCATATACTTCCAATCCCACCTCCACTAAAAGATTAATTACATACTGTACTATATTCCCTAAAATTATGGTTAATCCCATAACTTTTATTTTATCCTTATAGCTTACTGATATAGTATAAAAATAGCTCCATCCTACTACAAACATTACTGAAGCAATTCCCATAAATGTAAAAATTAGATACCAGTAAGTCACCCCAAAAAACAAAAGCAAATTACCCCCTAAGGAAACTACTGCAGAATATATTACCAGTCTTTTTGGAAATCTCTCTTTTGAGTTAACATACCCAAAAAAGACAAGGAAAACTATAGGTACCCCTATATAAGCAAGAGGATAGTATTCCCCGCTAAAATTGTACCATTGGGCTAAGTATTCGTAGATAGGACCGTTGTATGGAAAGCTCAACATCCATCCTACAAAGAATCCGTAGGAAAGTATTATAAATATATAGTTTTTATTATAATCATTAAATATTTTAGAT
>JAWOEG010000038.1:0-9163 GCA_046482875.1 Eubacteriales bacterium
GGAACATATGAACAAGGTGAAAAAGTTAAACTTGCCGCTATTTCAAAGGAAGAATATGACTTTTTCAGCTGGGAGATAGATGGAGAAATAGTATCTGAAGATCAAATTTTAGAAATTGCAGTTGAAGAAAATATTAAAATTACTGGTAATTTTAAAGAAATAGAGAACAAAAAACACTATATAAACCTTAAGGATTTAATAGAATCTAAATCTACTATTTTAGAAAAAGAACTTGATGAAAAAATTGAAAAATTGGATTTTTTATGGGAAGAACAAAACTGGGAAGAAATTGCTGAAATTTTAGAAACACTATTTAAATACGATAGAGAAAGCACTTCCAAATACAGCGAAGCAATCAGTCAATTTCAATATGGACCTAATGGAGAGAATCTTCTTATAAATTTAAAACTGGGGAAAGTATTAACGAAATCTCAACTTGAAGAAATAGATTGGCAAGATATAAAGCCTGAAAAACCTACCATGGATATTCTAGAAAGAGAACCATTAGAAATATATAGATGGTTTTATAACTATGAAAATTTCATAAATAAATTTTCTAGTGTAAAATTTACCGGAGTAGATCAGCAAGAGAAGTTAATAATGACAGAAGATGCTGCAAAATTTTTGGATGAGATGTATGAAGAATACAAAAGTAGCGAAATAGATCTTAATTACTATGGAATTGATATTATAGATAGTAAATTCTATAAATTTGCTAATATGATGGGTGGAATGAGATCTAATATTATTGATGATGAAGCAGAAGAAATCCAAGTAGAAGTAACTGAAAACAAAATAATATTTAAGATAAAAGATTATGTTTATAAATCTAAAACGATACTTGAAGAAATTCAAGAATATACGACAATTGAAGTTGATTATTTAAAAAAAGATGATGGAACATTTAGAGTTGAAAAAATCAGCTTAGTTGAATAAGGGGGAAGACATGAAAAAGTTAATCTTTTTAATATTAGCAAGCTCAGTCATATTAACTGTAGGATGTACCACAGAATATGATATAAATATTGAAAAAAACATAGAAGAAGCTGGAGAGGTGATTGGAGAGGGTAATTATGAATTAGAAGAAGAAGTAGAAATTGCAGCTGTACCAAAGGAAGGATATGAATTTGTTAACTGGGAAGTAGATGGTGAAGGAATATCTGAAGAACAAGTTATAATAATAACCATCGATGAGAATAAGGAAATAAAGGCTAACTTCAAAAAAATAAACCAAGATATCTTCGTGTATATTGAGTTAGAAGATAATGATGAAATAGAACTAGGGCCATATAAAGAAGGAGAAGAAGTAGAAATAGAAGCTTATAAAAAACCCAAACATAAATTTGTGAATTGGGTTTTAAATGATAAGGTTATTAGAGTAGAAACTTTAAATTTAGTAATTTCCGAAGAAAATATCAATCTAAAAGCAAATTACGAAAATGTAGAAGAAGAAATCTACGAATTTATAGAAAAAACTAATATTTCAATAAATAATAAAGAATGGGAAAAAGCTGCTGAGTATTTAACAGAAGCTGATAAATTATACGGTAGTGAAGGATTTGGAACTAAGGAGTTAAATCTACAAAAGCTAGGGTTAACAGATCTTGTTAATAAATTTGAAGATAAAAAAATTATAGATGAAGAATCAGAAATTCTAATTGAAATGTTTACAGAAATAAAAAGAATAATAAGGAATTCAGAAAATGGAGAAGTAGCAGAATTAAATGATGAAATACTAACCTTAGAACCGGTAGAACTTTATAAATGGTTTAAAGAAAATTATGAAATAAAAACAAAATTAATAGAAGAAATAGAAAATGAGTTAGAAAAATATGAAGATTATTGGATAACAGAAGAAGCATATAAAGTTTACAAAGAAACTTTATCAAAATTAATGCACTCATCAATTAATACAGGAATGCATGAAATAGACCTTTCTGATGACAATTTTGATAAGAACCTTTACATATTTAACTCAGGGTTAGGAAGTTATAGAAATCCTTTTGAAGGTAAAGAATTTATAGAAATGAAAAAGAATGAAAACACTATTAACTTTTATGTAAAAAACAGTGGAAGTGATAGCGAAAGTATAGAAGTAATTGTATTTTGCCTAAAAAATAATGAAAATCAATATATAGATTCATACTCTAAAATATTTTGTAATGATAATACACCTCTAAGTACTTCATCCAAAAAATATTAATGAGAAAAATTGGGAAGATATCAAACCTCAAAAACCAAGATTAGAAAAACTAGAAGAAAAAGATGATGGAACATTTAGAGTTAAGGATTCTTCCCTTAAAACTATCTTTTCAACTCAAATACATAATCTCCAACTTCCACACCTAGTGCTTTAGCGATTTTTGGACATTTAGCTTTAAGTAGAAAATAAATATTTCTGTCAACTTCAGAAAGAGCTTCAAAATTACCTTGGCCCTTGCTTATTACGATATCACTACTGTAAAAAACTTTTTTAAATTCGCGGCTAAATTCATTTGCTAAGGCTCCTGGAGCGGAACATCCTGTGGAAAGGACATGGGCATAATCACCAATTCCTATCATATCAACCTCTCTTTTCGTGATATCATTGATTATAGGTTCACTTCTATATGCAAATGTTACTTTATGTTTATTGGAGAGTATTTCAATTAAAATTTTATCAAAAACACCTTCGCCGGAATTATCACCTATTATTAAAACAGTGCTTTTATTTTTTAATTTTGATTTTAAACTTTGGATGTCATATTTTTTAAATTCCTTGTTTAATTCTTCTTTTATACATTCCTTAATATTTAAATCTTTAAAAATAGCAGTATCCATTACATTACCTGTGGCAGATGCTTTAAGAGCTCCTTTTAAAATATCATTCTGACTTTTTATAAAATTTCGAATATCATATTCTAGTTTTTTAGCTTCGTTAATATCAGAATCTTTAATTTTCCTGTAAGGGTCATTATTGTGAGTATGATGTTTAACTATACGGTGAACTGCTCTGCAGAGTTCTGGTGCATAATCATATTTTTTGTAATCAGCTATAACTTTTATTGTATCATCCATTATTTTTTCTTGTAAACTAATGTCATCTGTTGATTCATAAGCTGCTTCAAGTGCCTGTCTGTGCATACAGGGTAAACAGTCTAAAAATAATTCCAATCTACTCCTCCTTTTTTTCAGTACATACAACTCATCTATAAGAATTTTATTGTCTTCTCTTTTTCCAATAGATATTCAGTAATGATTTCTTAACCAAGAATATGAAAGATTTTCAATTAATATTCCTCTATCCTTTACCTCCCATACCTGCAATAGGATTAACCAGTAATCCAACCTTTATCATTTAAATCATCTACATTTACTTTAATTAGTTTTCTAATTAAGTATACTCCTGATAAAAATAAGTGTCAAAATTTAACCTGACCAACACAGGGGGACTTTTTCACTGGTCTCGGACCGTCCCCCTGTGTTGTCTGCGTTGTTCGCCGCCGAAAAACGGGCAAGAAGGTTGATAAAAATTGGGCAATATAGTATAGTTGTATTAATAATAAAATATAAAACATTGGTATTACAAGGATGAGGAAAAGAATTATTATGGCATAGAACTTGCATTATATTTATATGATAAGAGTTGTTAAAAAATTTAGGAGGTATTAATTATGAAAAAAGGAAATCCATATGGAACACACAGAGTATTAGAGCCGAAAGGAGTATTACCACAACCGGCATTAAAAATTGATAACACAATGGAAATTTACGACAATGAGATATTAATTGACGTGCAGACACTAAATGTAGATTCAGCAAGTTTTACTCAAATAAAAGACCAAGCAGAAGGTAAAGAAGAGAAAATTAAAGAAATTATGACTGGAATAGTAGGTGAAAGAGGTAAGCATCAGAATCCTGTAACTGGGTCTGGTGGAATGCTTATAGGTACTGTGAAAGAGATAGGACCTGCTTTAAAAGATAGAGATTTAAAAGTTGGGGATAAAATAGCCACTCTAGTATCATTATCTTTAACTCCTTTAAGAATTGATGAAATTATTGGGATGAGAAAAGATATTGATCAGGTCGACATTAAAGGCCAAGCAATATTATTTGAAAGCGGAATATATGCAAAAATACCTAAAGACTTACCTGAAAATTTAGCATTATCTGTATTGGATGTTGCAGGAGCCCCGGCACAAACAGCTAAATTGGTAAACCCTGGAGACACAGTACTAATAGTGGGTGGAGCAGGAAAATCAGGAATGCTTTGTTTGTATGAAGCAAAGAAAAGAGCAGGAATAACAGGAAAAGTAATATGCATGGCTCACAGAGAAAGCTCCTTGGAAAAGGTGAAAAAACTTAATTTAGCTGATGAGTATATAGTAGGAGAGGCTACTGATGCAGTAGGAGTATATGAAAAAGTAAGTGAACTTACTGACGGAGAGCTTTGCGACTTAGTTATAAACTGTGTAAGCAGACCAAACTGTGAAATGTCAAGTATACTTTCATGTAAAGATGACGGAACTGTTTACTATTTCTCAATGGCTACATCTTTTACAAAAGCTGCACTAGGAGCAGAAGGCGTTGGTAAAGATGTAAATATGATTATAGGAAACGGATATACTAAAGACCACGCAGAAATTTCTCTTCAAATAATGAGAGAAAGCGAAGGGCTAAAGAAACTATACCAAGAAATCTATGCATAAGTAAAAGAATAAAAACTAAGAGATATCTATTAACAGAATTACATCAAGTTAGTCACCAAAAACCTAATAGATATCTTTCTTATAAGAAATAAACATAACCATTACATAAAATAAAAAATAGAGGAGAAAAAAATGTCTTATTATAATGAAATACCTTTATGGAAAGATGTAAAGGCAGAAGAATGGAATGACTGGAAATGGCAGGTAAAAAATAGAATAAATACTGTCAAGGAACTTAAAGAGATTATAAACCTAACATCTAAAGAAGAAGAAGATATAAAAAAAGTATTAGCTAAATTTAGAATGGGAATTACACCATACTATGCAGCACAAATGGATAAAGAAGATCACAGGTGCCCAATTAGAATGCAGGCAGTACCAACAATAGCAGAAACCCACGTAGGAGCTGCGGATATGACAGATCCTTTAAGTGAGGATGAAGATTCACCTGTAGAAGGCTTAACTCATAGGTATCCAGACAGAGTGCTTTTCCTTGTGACAGATCAGTGTTCAATGTATTGCAGACATTGTACAAGAAGAAGATTCGCTGGACAACAGGACAAAGCCGTGTCTACAGATAAGGTAGACAAGCAAATAGATTACATAAGAAAAACACCGGAAGTAAGAGACGTACTATTGTCCGGAGGAGATGCACTGCTTATATCAGATGAAAAATTAGAATATATAATCAAAAAATTAAGAGAGATACCTCACGTAGAAATCATAAGAATAGGTTCAAGAACACCTGTGGTTTGTCCACAGAGAATAACAGATGATTTGGTTAATATGCTTAAAAAATATCATCCAATATGGTTGAACACTCACTACAATCATCCAAAAGAAATTACAGAAGAAAGTACAGAAGCAATTGCTAAATTAGCAGATGCAGGAATTCCACTAGGAAATCAATCCGTACTTTTAAGAGGAGTAAATGATTGTGTACATGTAATGAAGGATTTAGTACAAAAACTAGTTAAAATAAGGGTAAGACCTTACTACATCTACCAGTGTGACCTTTCATTAGGCATAGAACATTTCAGAACTCCAGTAGCTAAAGGAATTGAAATAATTGAAGGACTAAGAGGACATACTTCAGGATATGCGGTACCAACCTTTATAGTGGATGCACCTGGTGGCGGAGGTAAAATTCCTGTAATGCCAAACTACGTATTATCTAGAAGTTCAGATAAACTAATTCTTAGAAACTACGAAGGAGTTATTACAACATATACTGAACCTCATTTACCAGAAATGGAATGCACTTGTGATGTATGTCAAGGTAAAAAAGAAAGCCATTTGTCTGGTGTAGCATCATTACTTGCCGGAGATAAACTTACATTAGAACCTAGTCATTTAGCAAGAAAAGAAAGAGCTAGAAAAAGAAAAGAAAAGGAATAAAAGGATATAAGCATGAGATTAATTCAGGATATTAAAGAAAACTACAAAACCCTTTCAATAATAGGGCTGGCGAAAAATTCAGGAAAAACTGAAACCCTTAATTATCTCATTCACGAAGCAAAAAAAATTAATTTAAAATTAGGAATAACATCAACAGGAAGAGATGGTGAAAAAACCGACCTGGTTACAGAAACGGAAAAACCTAGTATTTATGTTGAAGAAGGTATGATAATAGCTACCGGACGAAAAACACTGTATTTAACAGATGCAGGATTAGAGCTTTTAGAAGATACGGATATTGTAACTCCTATGGGAAGAATAATGATATGTAGAGTAGTCCAAGAAGGAGAGGTTCAAATAGCCGGTCCCATTAGTTCAAAAGATATGGAAAAAACAATAAAAATAATGTGGAAATACGACATAGATAACCTTTTTATAGACGGAGCTGTAGATAGAAAAACCGTATCTTCTCCTATTATTACGGATGGGTGTATAATTGCAGCAGGAGCCGTACTAAGTAGAGATGTGAAAAAGGTAGTTGAAAAAACTTCTCATATAATCGAATGCTATTCTCTTCCAGAAGTAGAAGATGAAAAACTTATAAAAATCTTAAAAAACCTAGATACAACAGCTGTAATCAACAAAGACTATGAATTTGAAAAATTAGAAGTAAAAACCGGATTAGGAAATGGTTCTAAAATTAAAAATGCTGTAAATAAGGATACCAAATACATCTTCATCGACGGAGCATTAACTTCGTCACTTCTTAAAAACTTGATAGATAAAGATGGGCTTAATTATACATTGGTTCTAAGAGATGGTACCAAAATCTTTACTGAACCTTATACCTGGAATAATCTTAAAAGACAGGGTATGAAAATAAAGGTTATGAAAAAAATAAAAATAGCTGCAGTTACAGTGAATCCGGTATCACCTTATGGTTATGTTTTAAGAAGTGAAGACATGATAAAAGGTATTAAGAGAAATACTAAAGTCAAAGTATTTGATGTTCAGACGGGGGTAGAAGATGATGATAATTAGTGAAAATACTATAAAAAACTTAGATTTTCAATATATTTTGAATATGATAGAACCCTACTCTCCTTACGGCATAAAAAAGAAGAAAAAAATGAGGATTTTCAAACCTGGAGAAGAAGAGGACCTTTTAGAAGAGCTAAATAAGGTAGAATTTTTTCTAAAACATAAAAAAAGAGATGAGATGAAAAGTATATTAGCTCATTTTAAAGAAGTGGGAGAATCTATAGAAAAAGCAAAAAAAGGATACCTCCTGCTAACTGTAGAACTTTTTGAAATTAAAAACTTTCTTATACAAGTAAATAAGTTAATAGATGCAGTAAATGCAGACTTGAATTCAGAAAGGATAAAATTTAATTTTGGAGAAATAGAGTTAAAAAAAATGACCGAACTTGAAAAATCATTAGACCCAAAAAAAGATAGGTTAAATACTTTCTACATATATGACGAATACTCTAAAAAGCTTATAAATATTAGAAATAGAAAACGTAAGCTGAAGAGAGAAATGAAAGAAGAAAAGGAAAAGATTAAGGAAAAAATAAAGCAGGAGTACGATCTTAACCTAAACCTAAAGGATGAAGTAGTTATAAGTAAAGCGGAAAAAGACCTTATTCAAAAAATAGAAGAAGGTGAGTACTTAAATTTCTCGTCTGAGAACTACCTAAACCATATATACGGGTTGAAAAAAACAGAAAAAATTCATGGAATAGAAAGCAAATATAATGAAATGAAATCCTTAGAAGATAAAGAAGAAAAGAGAATTAGAAAAAATCTTTCTAAACTAGTAGCAGGCAGTTATGATAGTTTGAAATGGAATATTGAAACAGTAGGTAAAATTGATCTGGTCTTGGCAAAATCAGAAGAAGCAAAGCAAACAGAATCTACCAAACCACTGGTAGTAGAAGAAAACACATTGGAAATCCGAAAAGGAAGACACCTAAAAACAGAAAAATTTCTTAAAGAAAAAGGAAATGAATATACACCAATTACCATAGAATTATCACCGGGAACTACCTGTATTACAGGAGCAAACATGGGCGGAAAAACGATAACTTTAAAGATGGTAGGACAGGTTATGGCGGCATTGGTTTATGGACTTTATGTACCTTGTGAAAACTTAAAAGCAGGTCTTAGGAATTTTATCTACATATCAACAGGAGACGAACAATCTGTAGAAAGAGGATTAAGCACCTTTGGAGCTGAAATTTCAAGTTTGAAAGAAGTATTGGAAATAAAAGAAGGTAAAGGGTTAATACTCATAGATGAATTAGCTGGTGGTACCAACCCTAAAGAAGGTTATGCTATAACTAAGACTATAATAGAATACTTAAACGAAAAAGACTCTATATCAATAATTACAACTCACTTTGATAAGGCAGCAGAAGGAGAAGACATATTAAAACTACAGGTTTCCGGATTATCCCAAATAGATGAAAATAAGTTGAAAGATGAATTGAAAATAAACCCTAAAAAAGGACAGGAAATTATTGCAAAGTATATGGACTACACTCTTAAAAAAGTGGAAGAAAATGAAGTGCCAAAGGATGCTATAAGAATAGCCCAGCTTATGGGACTTCAAGAAGATATAATAAATAAGGCAAAAGAAATAATTAGCAAAACCGATTAAGGAAAGGAGTGGAAGAATTGAACAGCAAATTAAATCTAGATCAGAAAAAAATTGAAAATTCAAGAAATGCAGCTAGAAAAATTGCAGAAGAAACTCAAAGATTTATTGAGGACCATACAACTATTTCTGTAGAAAGAACTGTAGTTAGGTTGCTAGGTGTAGATAATGTTAATGAAATAGAGGAGCCTCTTCCAAATGTATTAGTAGATAATATTAAGGATGGAGGAGGACTCCAACAAGGCGCGGCATTTTGGGTAGGAAACGCTATGGTTCAAAAAAACCTTACACCACAAGAAATAGCATCATCAGATAAATCTTTTAAAAGCTTGTCTGCATCTTTTTGTTTAACACCATACTCTTTGAGTTTCTCACGTGGATTTTTGCTTTCTTTGATTTCATTTATAATTTCAATTAT